>DRLF01000001.1 GCA_011051425.1 Thiolapillus brandeum
GCATGTTGTACAGCATGTCCCGCTGGCGCAGGATGTGCTTCTGTCTTGCGGTATTCTTTGGCATTTCCGGTCGTCTATTTCCTGGTATCGGGGCCGAAGCTGGGAAAAGGCGTGACATTGCCCGTATCTCCCACGTCGAAGATCATGTTTTGTCCGCGTTTCTCGACTTCATCGATGCGTATCACCGCATGCATAGGAACCAGAATGCGGCTGGTGCCGGAAAATTCATCCTTGAGTTTCTCCTCGGCGGGATCGATGACCACGGAGGTATGCTCGTTGAACAGCAGTCCCGAGATTTCAATGAAGCCATAGAGCTCACCCTGGCTGACCTGTTCGGCATGCAATTGATAGACCTTGCCCTGATTGTGGAATGAGATGCGGAATATACGCATGAACTGTGACCGGGTGATGACAAACCAGTGAATTATACCAATGTCCTGACACTGTCTGTGTGTTGTAGAATCCTGACATTGAAATATTGATAGGAAAAACGGAAATGCTCAAAGGAAAACGCTTTGTTGTCAGCATCATGCTGTTGCTCATCACAGTCATTCAAGGCTGTTCATCTACCACCAAACTGGTCGACAGCTGGGCGGACAGCGGCTACCAGGGCGAAAAGCTGCGCAAGTTCCTGGTGATAGGCGTCGTCAAGGATGATCTCATGCGCCGTACCTTCGAGGACCAGTTCGTCGGCAAGATGACCCAGGGCGGGCGCGAAGCAGTGGCAAGCTATGTGTACATGCCCCACCTGCAGGATTACAAGGAAAGGGAAAAGATTGAGGCGGTGGTGAAGAAGGTCGGGGCGGATGCCGTGCTGGTCACGACCTTGCAGGACGTGGAAAACCGTAAAGACTACGTGCCGCCACGAGTCGACTATGTCCCCGCTGCCTGGGGAGGGTACGGCTACTATGGCTATTATTTCCAAAGCATGCAGCCTATCTATACACCTGGTTATGAGCGTACCACCAAGGTTGTGCGGCTGGAGACGCGGGTGTTTTCCGTGAAAACCGGCAAGATGGTCTGGGGTGGGGCCACCGAAAGTTTCAATCCGTCGTCGGCCGGGCAGATCGTTGCCAAGCTGGCCGGCCTGGTGGTTTCGGACATGAAAAAGGCAGGACTGATCAAATGAGCGGCGCCGGCCTGTGGAAGACCCTGGAAACCCTGCCTGCCGATCAGTCCGTATCTTTGCAGGAGGTGCTGGCGCAGATCCCCTGGAATGCCGATGGGCTGATTCCCGCGATTGCCCAGCAATACGATACCAAAGAGGTCCTGATGCTGGCCTGGATGAATGCCGAAGCACTGCAGGAAACCCTGGCAAAGGGACGGGTCTGCTACTGGTCCCGTTCCCGCCAGCAGTTGTGGCGCAAGGGTGAGTCCTCCGGCCAGATCCAGGAGCTCAGGGAAGCCCGCTTTGACTGTGACGGCGACACGCTGTTGCTGCAGGTGGATCAGACAGGACCTGCCTGCCACACCGGACGGCGCGACTGTTTCTACAACCTGGTGCAGGGTGACCGGGTCGTGGTGGATCAGCCGGTACTCATCGACCCCGGGACCTTGTACGGAAAATGAACCCGATAGATGTCATTCCGCTCCCGGCTTTCGATGACAATTACATCTGGCTGCTGAGAATAGAGGGAACGCCGGATTGCGTGGTGGTCGATCCCGGTGATGAAGATCCGGTGCTGGCGTATCTTGAAGCACAGGATCTGCAACTGACGGCCATGCTGATCACCCACAAGCATGGCGATCATACAGGCGGAGTGAAGGCGCTGAAACAGCACTGGCCCCGGGCCGTGGTGTATGGCCCCGCCCATGAGCCGGTTTCTGCGCTGGACAGAAAGCTGGAAGACGGCGCTGAAGTTTCACTGCTGCAGGGAAAGATGAATCTGCGGGTGCTGAATGTGCCCGGCCATACCGAAGGCCATATCGCCTACCATAGTGACGGGCTGCTGTTCTGCGGCGATACGCTGTTTGCCGGCGGTTGCGGCCGGGTGTTCAGCGGCACTTTCGAGCAGCTCAGCGATTCTTTGCGGCGTATCGCGGAACTGCCTGCTGATACCCTCATCTATTGCGCCCATGAATACACCCTGGCCAACCTCGGGTTCGCCCGCTGGGTGGAGCCGGAGAACGCCGCCCTGCTGCAGCGCATCCGGGAAGATCAGGAAAAAAGAGCCCGGGGCCTGCCCACAGTGCCTTCGACCCTTGCCCTGGAGCTGGCCACCAATCCCTTCCTGCGCACGGATGTGCCCGATGTCGTCCGGGCTGCGGAAAAATGGGCGGGCCGGTCCCTGTCAGGCCATCGTGAAGTATTCAAAGCCCTGCGCCAATGGAAAGACCGGGATTATGATTAGCCAGCAGCAAGGGCCTGGCCTGAGGAGGTTTCGCTGATGGCTCCCTTGCCGATTCCCTCGAAGGCCCGCACGACGAAGTGTTCGCCGGGAAACTTCTGTTCCAGCATCTCGCGGATGTGGCGGGCGATGTTTTCCACCGTGGACTCGGTCTGAATCAGGTAACAGCGGTCGGCGGGCAGTTCTAGTTCGAAGTCGCCCTGTTCGGCGGTATAGGAAAAGCGGAAGCAGGTCCGGTCGTTGTGAGAGGTAATGGCCACCATGTCTTCTTCGGTGCCGATATAGATATCATGGAATACTGCCGCCCAGTGCTTCTCCAGTGCTTGGTCCCGCTGGCCGTTGCGCTGAATCTCGATGCGTGAACGGTGTCCGTGAGCAATGCGCTGGCAGTTGCCGCAATGATGTTTCAGGCCGTGGCTGTACTGGTACCAGGGACCTTCGATGGCCTCGGGGTAGAGTTTCAGACTGACCGTATGTACGTTCCCGGGCAGGGAGGGGAGCAGTGCCTGGTGTATGGCCTGCGCCACATTTTCGGGCGTGATTTCCGGTCCGGCAATAAACTGCAGGGATTCGGCAGGACCGCGATGACGGATGCGGGTGCCGTTCTGCAACTGAAAGGTCAGCTCGTTTCCTGAGGTTTGCAGACCGCTGTAGTCAGCGGGCAGCAGCAGACGGTGGTCGAAGCTGTCATCGATGAGCTGCTTTACCTGGCGTTTCACATCGCCGAAATCCAGCACCATACCCTGTTCGTCCAGCCCGCCTTCCAGTTCTATATCCACCTGCCAGCTTTCTCCCACCAGTCCCCGGATGGAATGCAGGTAGGAAAAATCGAGTACGGTGAGCTGGTTGACGAACAGGCGCATGAAGGCATTATCCACGATGCGGCCCATGGGGAACAGTGGCAAATTCCGGGGTTTGGGCAGGTCGGGCTTCAGCCAGACACAGGGGAATGAGTCACCCCTCACCCCGCTAAGCTAAGTAGGATGCGGTGAGGAACGAACCGCATCAAGAGGCCGCGGGTATTGTTCGATGCGGTTCGCAGGCTTACCGCTTCCTGCCAAATTCAGCGCTTATGCAGTGTCCGGCAGCCAGTTGATCATGGCTGTCTGCCATGCCAGTAGGCGTACCGTTCTGGTCGGGTGCGCTGTTGACGGTTGGAAGGTCGTGCCACATCGAAGAATCCTACTCTCGGCATCCCTGCCTTCGCAGCATAAGCAGCCCCAGTGCATGCGCCGCTACGGCCATCCCTGGCCTCTTGCGGCATACGACCGCCAGGGATGGCGGAAGTGCAGATCACGCAGGGAGCAGTTATCTGCCCGTACATCCTGTACATGCACCGCTACGGCCATCCTTGGCCTCTCGCGGCATACGACCGCCAAGGATGGCGGAAGTGCTGGCAATGCAGGAGCTATTGCCAGTGCACTCCATCCCTTTTGATTCGCCGCTCCTGCGCATCCCTGCGCCCGCGGCATACCGTACATCCTGTACATAAAAAAAAAGGCACCCGAAGGTGCCAATCCCAATAGGAGGGAGGGGATAAAGGGGTTGTGTCAGCTGGCGATGCCGGGATTGCCTTTCACGCCAACCAGCTTGGGGGTGTTGAGCTTCTTGATCTTTACCGTGCCCTGTTCTTTCAGGTAGTCCGCGACCACATCCCAGATGGGGCGGCCCGGTGATTTGGAGCCTACGGTAGCCCAGCCGGAAACCATGTATTTCTTGTTGGCTTCGATCTTGGTGCCGTTATCCAGAGTCATGTTGGTGACGCGCTTGCCCATGGTTTGTCCGGGCTCGCAGACATAGTCCAGTCCGCCGACGCGTACCATATCGCCACCCTGCTGATAGTAAGGGTCTGTGTTGAACAGGTTGTCTGCCACATCTTCGAGGATGGCCTTGATTTCTTCACCGGTCATTTCACGGCGATAGGTTTCCGGGTAAGTGATGCAGGTCTGGTCCATGACGTGATCCATGGTGATGTCCTGACCGGGCAGCACGGTGGTGCCCCAGCGGAAGCCGGGCGACAGGGAGATCTGCGCATCGTTGACCTTGTTCAGGGCATCGCAGATGATCTGGTCGAAGGTGCCGTTGAAGTTACCGCGACGGTACAGGGTTTCGCCGGCCACGGCGAGTTTCTTCTCCAGTTTATCCTTGTAGGGAGCGCGGACTTTGTCGATATAGGTCTGCATTTCCTTGTCCGCTTCGAGCATATTGGAGAACACGGGCACCAGCCGGTAGCGGTAGTCCTTGAGTTTGCCCTTGCGCACATCCAGGTCCATGACAGCAAGAAACTTGCCGTTGGATCCCGCATTGGTCACCAGGGTCTTGCC
>DRLF01000002.1 GCA_011051425.1 Thiolapillus brandeum
CATGGAAAACATCAGGAAGAACAGGAAACCGATATCTTTTCCGCCCAATCCGGCGGCAGCGCAGCGTATTCCTCGTTCTCCGGCTGTTCATCGAAAGGCCGGCTGAGCAGTTGCAGCAACCGGTCGATTTCGGAGAAATCCTTGTTCTCCGCTTTTTCAATGGCCTGCTGGGCCAGATAGTTTCTCAGGATGTATTTTGGATTGACTCGCCGCATGGCGCGTACCCGCGCTTCATCCTGACTGTTTTCCTGCGTCAGCCGGGCAGCATATGTCCTTCCCCAGGCATGAAAAGCGTCCCGGTCCACGAATTCATCCGCCGCCACGCAGGATCTTCCGGCATCTTGCATCCTGAAGTCTGCCAGTGCCCGGAAAAAGCGTGTGTAATCGACCTGGCTGACCTGCATTTTCTGCAACAGATCCGTCACCAGGGCATGATCTTTCCGATGTTTTTCCTTCAGCCCCAGCTTGGCGCGCATGCCATCGGCATAGGCCTGCACAAAGGCCGGCTCATAGGTGTCCAGCGTTGCCTGTGCCATTTCCACCGCCGCATCCGGATCATCCGAGAACAGGGGCAACATGGCCTGGGCCAGACAGGTCAGATTCCAGTGCCCGATCGCCGGTTGCCTGGAAAAGGCGTAGCGGCCTTCATGATCCGAATGATTGCAGACGAAGTCCGGATCATAGCTGTCAAGAAAGCCATAGGGACCATAATCCAGCGTCAGCCCCAGCAGGGACATATTGTCCGTATTCATGACGCCATGGGCGAAGCCCACCAGCTGCCATTGGCTGATGAGGCTGGCTGTACGCTGAACCACCTCCGAGAACATGGCCAGATACGGCTGCGCCTGATCGGCAAGGTGCGGAAAGTGCCGGGTCAGTATGTAATCTGCCAGTTCTTGCAGTGCATCATGCTGATTGCGGTGATAGAACACCTCAAAAGAGCCGAAACGTACATGACTGGGCGCCATGCGCACCAGCACCGCAGCCGTTTCGATCTGCTCCCGGTAGACTTCTTCATCACTGCCTGTGATACACAGCGCCCGGGTGGTGGGGATGCCCAGGCCATGCATGGCCTCGGAACACAAATATTCCCGTATGGTGGAGCGCAGCACCGCGCGGCCGTCACCACTCCTCGAATAGGGCGTCATACCGGCACCTTTGAGCTGCAGTTCCCAGGGCCTGCCTTCGGTATCCTTCACTTCACCGAGAAGAATCGCGCGCCCATCCCCTAACTGGGGTACGAAATGCCCGAACTGGTGGCCCGCATAAAGCATGGCGATCGGATCTGCACCCGGGGGCACCCGGTTCCCGGAAATCCAGTCTGGCAGCTGGGAAGCGGACACCTGTGTATCCAGACCCAGCATCCCCGCGGCAACAGGATTCATGCTGATCAGATAGGGATCGGACAGGGGTTCCGGGCTTACCCGGCAGTAAAACGCCTCTCCCAACGAACAGAAGCTGTTCTCGAATGACAGGTCACAGGTATTCATAACATGATGCTGGCGGCACAGGCTGCTTTTCGCAACCCCACCAGTTTTCCGGAATAGTTCAAGCTGCAAAAGCTGCTACAGACTACATCCGCCAGCGTGTACCGGCAGGCAGTCACTCCGTGCCGCCAAGCCCAACGGGGTAATGTTAGCCATTTACTATGGACTTAATTGTTAATATCAATTTACACTATCGATAGCTGTTAGCCATAATAAGCTCACATTGCATAGATAACAGCTAAACAGGAGCAACAAAATGACTGACCAAACAGGCACCAGCGTACCCCGGGTAGTATTCAAGACCCGCCGGAACAACGAATTCGTGGATGTGCACAGCGAAGACATCTTCAGCGGAAAAACCGTGGTGGTATTCTCCCTGCCGGGAGCCTTCACCCCGACCTGCTCTTCCACTCACCTGCCGCGCTACAACGAGCTGGCAGACACTTTCCGGGAAAACGGCGTGGACGAGATCGTCTGCATCTCCGTAAACGACGCTTTTGTCATGGATGCCTGGAAGAAGGACCAGGAAGCACAAAACATCAGGCTGATTCCCGATGGCAACGGTGAGTTCACCGCGGGCATGGGCATGCTGGTGGACAAGAGCGATCTTGGTTTTGGTATGCGCAGCTGGCGCTATTCCATGCTGGTGAAGGACGGCATCATCGAAAAGATGTTCATCGAACCCGATGTACCCGGTGACCCCTTCGAGGTATCCGACGCCGACACCATGCTGAATTACATCAACCCGAACGCGGTCAAACCCAGGGCCGTCAGCATCATCACCAAGCCCGGTTGTCCCTTCTGCGCCCGGGCCAGGGAAATGCTGGACAGACAGGGCATGGACTACGAGGAAGTCGTCCTTGGCCGCGATGCCGGCCTGCGCTCACTTCGCGCCATCAGCGGCAGCGAAACCGTACCCCAGGTATTCATCGAAGGCGAGTACATCGGTGGCTCGGAACAGCTGGAAGCCTGGCTGGAAAAATCGCTCAGACAGGCCGCATGAACAAACCGGGGGGGGGGCAGGTACTGCTCCCCGGCACAGGAAACGAGGATACAGACAATGAACAAGCACTTTGATTTGATCGCCATCGGTGGTGGCAGTGGTGGACTTGCCGTAGCAGAAACCGCGGCCCGCATGGGCATGAACGTGGCCGTGGTGGAAGCCCACAAAGCTGGTGGCACCTGCGTGAACAACGGCTGCGTGCCCAAAAAGGTCATGTGGCTGGCCGCCAGCCTGGCCCACGCGGTGGACGATGCCAGCGCTTTCGGTATTCCCAGCCAGCGTGGACAGACCGACTGGTCTGCCCTGGTAGCAGGACGCCAGACTTATATCGGCAACATCAACGACTACTGGGATGGCTACGTGGACGATCTGAATATTCACTGGATTCAGGGGTACGCCCGGTTCCGTGATGCACACAGTATCGAAGTCGGCGGCCAGCACTACAGCGCCGATCATATCGTACTGGCAACAGGCGGCATGCCCATCGTACCCGGTGTTCCCGGTGCCGGGCTGGGCATCACCTCCGATGGTTTCTTCGACCTGGCGCAACAGCCGCGGAAAGTCGCCATCATCGGCGGTGGCTATATCGGTGTGGAACTGGCCGGTGTGCTCCAGGCGCTCGGCTCACAGGTATCCCTGATCGCCCTGGAAGACCGCGTACTGGAGCAGTTCGACCCCATGATCAGCCGGGTCCTCATGGGAGAAATGGAAAAGCAGTCCATCGACCTGCACATGGGTTTTGAAGTCAATGAGCTCTC
>DRLF01000003.1 GCA_011051425.1 Thiolapillus brandeum
ACTGTACGGCTGGCGCCCGCCTTTTCGAGGAAGCTGTTCATGCGGCAAAGGCTAGAGCAGCAGCAAGGCGGAAGCAAGCGCGAACAGGATCACCGGCAGATAGCTGCCCGGTTCAACCTCGAAACGTTGCGGCGTACCGAAGCCTCCTTCATAACCTTCCGTATCGATGGATCTCAGGCGGAAATAATAGTAACCACCCGGGGGACGGTGTATCTGTATCCAGGGTTTCGTGGTTCTGATATCCGCCACCAGTTCGTGGAAATCAGGGTCGCTGGCAAGCTGTATCTGGTAGCTGGCAACACCTTCCACTTTCTGCCAGGCCAGGCGCAGCTTGTCGCCTTCGACAGCCGGCGGCTCAGGTTCGGGTACTGCAGGTACCGGCAAAACCCGGATCTGTACCGCCTTGCCGGGAGGACCCTGCCGGCCATCGGCAGTAACCGAAGACAAACGGTAGTAATAGTTTCCCGGCTCCCTGATCTCCAGGGTGGTGTCAGTCCCTGGCAGGGACTCTTTTTTCTGCAGCTGTGTAAAATCCGCATCACGGGCAAGTTCCAACAGGTAGCTGCTCACGCCTTCCACCGCCGCCCAGGAAAAGTCCACATCGCCCACATGCAGCACCCTGTCGGACAAGGGGGTACGTGCCATTGGTGCTTCCGGTCGGGCATCGATTCGGAATATCTTTTCAGCATTGTTTCCTTCCAGGCCATTGGCATCCACCCCACGAACGCGCAGATAGTATTTCCCATCCTTGAGCTTCTGATCGATCATCAGCTTTTCCCTGACGATGCGATCCAGACGGATATCGGTGAAAGCGGCGTCCCGTGCAACCTGAACACGATAGCCATGCGCCTGGGCGAGGCTGTTCAGGGCTACAACTGTCGGGAGATACCTTATCAGGGGGGGAAAGCTGTCCAGGTTCGGTGCGGACAGCAGCTCAACCGGTCTGATGGGCGGACTGTCTTTCTTCGCCACGGTGCCGAAATTCTTTGGCACTGCCACTTTACCCCAGGCATTGCCCACGCTGACGAGCCCGTCCAGCACTTCCGTGCGGGAACTGTCTTTTTCGACACCAATGCGGAATCCGGTTCCACGCACCGCCGAGTTGGCGGATACAGTGAGTATTTCGTAGCTGCTGTCAGGAATATGGGCGGGATTGGCAGTCATGTTCATGCGACCCTGGTTCACCTTCAGCCTTGCATTCATGCTCTTGCGCTTGCCTCCCCCGAGGGTTTTCAGGCGGGTGAACTCCAGCTCGCTGTTTTCCTGCAACAGGATACTGCTGTTGTCTTCCAGGGAAAGCAGTGCCGTACTGTTTTCACCGCAAATCACCCTGTCCCCCGCTACCAGCGACATTCCGGGTTTCAGTGGCAGTTTCCCGGCTTTGTTCCTGAATACAACGCCGACCTCGCCGACAACATGATCCACCCTTACTTCCGAGGTTTCCTCACGCACAATGTAAAGGGGTATGGCTATTTTCGTCCCCGGACGAATCGTTGCCGCATTGCGGATCTTGTTGCGCTTGAGAATATCATCCCAGTAGCGCCAGTCCTTGAGCTGAGTGTGGCTGATATCCCAAACAGTGTCTCCTGGCTGTACCGTATACAGCCAGTCTTCCGCAAACGCAGCGGAGGTAAGGCTCCAAAAGCACAGGAACAGCAGTGGCCGTCTAAATCTACTGGTCATACAATTTCTCTCTGAACGCTTAGCCCCTGCAAGGGCAGACCTGATCCGAACTTCCCTTTCAAACCAGACAAATCAAATGATTAATTTTACCAAAAAGGAAAACTCCCGGTTCGGATTTCCAGCTATTGTTAACCTGGCATAACCTGATATCGGTGCCGGGTTAATATTTGCGTAGAAAACCTTTCCGTGACAGCATTTGCCCAACTAGGACAACAAATCACCCGACAACCATGACAAAAGACAATCCTCCGCAGCCGGAAGAGATCAGGCTGCACCAGAAATCCCGCCTTCTGGCCATCCGTTTTTCCGATGGCCAGAGTTTTCGCCTGCCCTGCGAATACCTGCGAGTCCATTCTCCCGCAGCCGAAGTAGCGGCCAGCGATATGCCTGAAACCGGCAAGGAAGAAGTGAACATCATCAGTCTGGAGCCCCAGGGCAGTTACGCCCTGCGCATCGAATTCGACGATGGGCATGATACCGGCATCTATTCCTGGGAACGTCTCTATGATCTGGGAAAGCATCAGGAAGAATACTGGCAGGCTTATCTGGACAGGCTGAAAGCACATGGCATGGATCGCAGGGAGGTTGCCGAAAATGCCGGAGAGCCCGAAACTTTGTCCCTGACCATCATGTACTTCAATTACCTGGTCAACAAGCTGGGAATCCAGCAGGAAGAAATATTACTGCCTGCAAGCCGGGTAAAAACAGTCCAGGATCTGCTCAAGACACTGGCCATACGCAAGCTGGAACGGGGTTATCTGCTGGCCGAAGACAACGTGCGAGTTACCGTGAACCGCCAGTTTGCCGAGCCTTTCACGGTGCTGGAAAACGGCGATGAAGTGGGCATCGTTCCCAATTCCCCGAATCCCCCCGCACCACCCAAAACCTGACCACCAGCCACCATGCCGATCATCCACAGCAGATTCTCACCGGCATGGTGGCTGCCCGGCCATCACTTTCCCACCCTCTGGCCAAGCCTGTTCCGACATCGCCCGGACATTCCTCTGGTGCGGGAGCGGGTAGAACTGGCGGACGGGGATTTTCTTGATCTCAGCTGGTGTGGCCAGGATGACAGACCCATTGTGATGCTTCTGCACGGTTTGGAAGGCAACCTGCACTCCCACTACGCCAGGCCATTGCTGAAATTGCTCAGCGATGCAGGCTATCTTGCCTGCATGATGCATTTTCGCGGCTGCAGTGGTGAACCCAACCGGCTGCCGCGCAGCTATCACAGCGGTGACAGCCCGGAACTGCAGACAATTGCCGAACACATCCATCACAGCAGACGACGGTCAGTGTTCGCTGTTATCGGCTTCTCCCTGGGCGCCAACGTGCTGCTCAAGTGGCTGGGAGAACAGGGAGAAAAAGCGTCAGTGGAGCGTGCGATGGCGGTCTCGGTCCCCTTTCTGCTGAACGAGGCGGCTGATCGTCTGGATCAGGGCTTTTCACGTCTTTATCAGCACCACCTGCTGAACAGTCTGAAAAGGAAATACCGGGAAAAATTCAACCGCATGCCTTCTCCCCTGAATGTCGACCTGAACAAAATCCGCAACTTCCGGCAGTTCGACGAACAGGTCACCGCACCGCTGCATGGCTTCGCCGGCGCCGATGACTACTATCGGCGCTGCAGCTGCCGCCAGTTTATTCCGTTCATACGCAAGCCCACCTTGATTCTGCATGACCGGCACGACCCCTTCATGTGGCCACATACACCCCCAGAGGAAGATGAACTGCCGGAAAACGTGGTTCTTGAACTCACTCACGGCGGCGGTCATGCCGGGTTCGTATGCGGCAACACACCAGCCAGCCCCTGTTACTGGACGGGCCATCGCCTGCTGGAATGGCTGAAGAGCCCATCCTGAAGGCTGTTTCGATAAACTATTAACCCGGCGACCAAATATGTCGCCGGGTTAATAAACAAGGAGAATAAGACTCATGAACAATTCAACCATCGTACTGCTGTGCAGCATTCTGCTGGTCGTTCTCGGCATTGTCATGGTAGCGCTGGGACTGAAAGCCGGCATTCTACCGCCAACCGTCACCGGTATCGGCTTCTTTGTCACCGCGGTGGCCCTGATGGCGGCAGGCAGAAAATAACCGGCCTGATTCGGCCGGTTATTTTCAGCACAGCTTCGGTGACAGCAGGTTATTCGAAACCGTTACTGAAGAGCTCTGCCCCACCTGTGAGCCCAAAGGAATCCGACTCGGAATAGGTGTACCCCGGGAATACGGTTCCGACATTGGGATTCCCCATGAAGTTCACCAGAACGTCGGACAGGACCTTGCGGAAGTCGGTTGTAACCTTCAAATCAGTGTTCAGATAAAGGTCGTCGTCTGCAACACCGGGGAAAGTCCCGTACACCTTGCCGCCCTGTACCTTGCCGCCAACCACGAACATGGGGAAGGCTGTCCCATGATCAGTACCCCTGTTTCCGTTCTCCCTGGCCCTGCGTCCGAACTCGGACTGCACCACCAGCACGACATCATTGTCCAGCCCGTGTGAAGCAAGGTCATCCATGAACGCAGCAATCGCATCGGAAAGTATTTCCACGCGCGTGGCGTAGTAACCTCCACCGTTATCACCCTGACCGTTGTGGGTATCCCAACCACCGAAATCAACGGCGGCAACCTGCAGGCCAACATTCATCTTGATCATGCCCGCCAGCAAGCCGAGGTCGTCTGCCAAAGAAGTATCCGGATAAGTATCAGGTACTTCCACATCGATCTGCTGCAGCATATTGATGGTATCTATGGAACTCTTAACCGCATAATCGAGGCTGGAATTTCCGTTGTAGATCTTGGCCAGGGCATCCAGATGCTCATTCCCATAGCGCCCTCCATTGGGATGAAAGCCGCTGACGCTGTCCAGCGTCATGGCCGTCTTGTCTCCCAACAGGCTGGTTGGAGACGAAGAATTGGTCGACAGCGAAGGAATGGCAGCATCCTCCACCAGCCCGGGCGTCGACATCATGTGACGCGCCAGCCAGCCCGTGGTAGTACTCAGATCACCTGGCGTCCCCAGCTCATACATCTCCTGTGAGTCGAAATGGCTGCGTGAACCCAGTCCTTCTGGCATACCCACTGCGTGCACCACGGCGAGTTTACCGGCGTCGTACAATGCCTTCATACCACTGGCACTGCCGTGCAAGCCGAAAGCACCATTCAGATTGTGCATGGCATTGTCGCCCGACACGGGAACCTGTATATGCTCCCTCTTGTTTTCATACTCTGTTCGGTGAGTACCGGTACGCGGAATTACCATATTCAGGCCATCATAGCCACCGCGTAAAAACAGATAGACCAGCGTCTTGCCCCGGCTGCCCTTTGGCAAGGCAGCATGTACGAAGCCCAGCTGCATACCACTTGCCGTTGCCAGCAGTGAGGCAGTTCCACCAATAAACTTGCGTCTGCTCAATTTCACAACAATACTCCTGCGCTCAGCGCTGCATAAACTCGGGGGTAGCAAAGATCAACTTGACGAGTCCGCGTACGCGCTCGTTCCAGTAGTTGGGCCAGGAATTTTCCACGATATCCTCGATGGGAATGGGAAAGTCAGGCCCCCAGAATGACCCATTGGTGTCGCTATCCCAGGGTGTAGACATGAAGGCGCTCAGGATTCCATGCAATGTGGTGCCGCTCCAACCACCGGTCGGCTCCCATTTCAAAAGATATTTCAGCCAGAATTCGGCGATGGAATTGGGTGTGTATGCTGCAAGATTGGCCGCTTCCATGATGTCCGTCACCGGCATCAGATCCGGATCATTTCTTCCGACATTCTCATCCACCAGCCAGTCCAGCGTGCGCCAGGTATTGACCAGAGAAGCACCTCCCTCCCAGTGACTGCGCTTGTCGGGGTAACCGTCCGGCGCACGCCAATAAAACGGGCGCTGTCCGGTGCGTTCCATGTAATACATCAGATAACGACTTTCCGAATCGTCGGGACGAACGGTGAAGTCTGCATCACAGGCACGCATGGCAGAGACCACCGTCTCGAACGGGCGCTTGAGTTTGGCCCCCCAGGTCGATGTATCCTTGAATTCATCGGAAAGCAGCAGGGTGCGGTAAGTCTGCTCCAGCTGATCCGGGGCGTGGCGGGCATCGAAGAACGTCTGACTAACCTTGTCGACCAGACTCTGGGGTGGCGTATCACTGAGGAAGCGGGTACACAGTTTCAGCGCAATATGCCTGGCAGTACCCGGATGAAAGGCCAGTAAATCCAGCATATCGTACACTTCGGAAACACCAGTGAAAGCAGGCCAATGCCTTCCCAGCAGTTGCTTCTGACCTTCATCGTGCCAGTCAGATCCAACGAAATACCATTCACCGGTATTTTCTTCGTCCTTGCCATAAGGGTTGCCGCCATCCTTTACGTTCCAGCCGGTAAGAAAGCGCATGGCCTCGTAGACATCCGCATCTGCATACTTGTCATTGATGCCATCCGGGTAATCACTGGTAGTTATTGTATTGATATCACCAGGCTGTGGATCCGGACCCGCATAATTGATCGCACCAAGCGTATGCAACTCAATGATTTCACGGGCATAGTTCTCGTTGGGGCTGGCTTTGCTGTTGACGTAATTGTCCAGGTAGTAAATCATCGCGGGATGCTTGGCGCTCAGTTCCAGCATCTCGCGAAAATTCCCCATCAGGTGGCCGTTTTCAAACCCTGATGGGCGATTCGAAACACCACCGACAGGCGGGCGAATAACATCCCGGTCCCAGGATGTCCAGGTGGGCGCGGCATAGGTATCGCGACCGTAGATATTGAAATGGTTGTGCCAGAAATCCGCCAGAAACTCGAGAAGCTGGCGCTTGCTGTAAACCGCCCTGAGGAATGCAAGCCGCTCGATTTCTTCTACCGGCTCGTAGTAACCAAAGCTGTTGGTCGGGTCGCGGCGGTAATCTGTCCACAGCTGCGTGAGGCTCTTGTTCAGCGTGGTATATCCCGCCTGAGAAAGTCGGGTGTTCAGTTCCGTATCCGCAATGCTGCTCCAATCCAGTTGCTGATCCACATAAGCCTGCAGGCGCGCATCATCATTTCCACCCAGGGCGTTGAAATCCGCAATATCATTCCCCCGCGGACCAAATCCCATTCTGTTCAGCACTACATTGGCAAAAGGTGGGATTGCAGTGACCGCCGCCTGGCTGTCGGCAAGGGTAAACTCCTTACTATTCAAGTTGATAGCGCGTTTTTTAAATGCTGGCATCTCTGGAATAACAGACGCCATGCTGGCCCCGGATGCCAAAGTTGCACCACCCAGTGCGGAAAAAAGAAACTTTCTACGTGTTTGATTTGTCATACACCTCAATCCCATGCTTTTGCTTGATGGTTGCCTATGATATTGGCAATATCAGCGATTATTGTGACACAGTCCATATTGTTTGAGCTTTACTGTAAAATACCCTGCCCATGCAAAGCTGATCGAGAACCACGCCTCAGTTTGCACAAGGCAATTCCCTTAGAGTTTTGATCATCTTGTTAAAATCAGGTTGTCGTAGATTATGAGTCAAAAAAAAGCCGCCGGTTCCCTCTTTCGCTTTCTCACACTAGCATCCACTTTTTTTCTTTTTCAGCAGGGCCAGGCTCTCGCCTGCTCCACCAGTGCCTGGAGCAGCACAGACGGCACTGCGGTTACTGCAGTCAATGCTGCGGCATATGAAGGAGATTGCGGGCTGCGACTCACGCTTAGCGGCACCGCTACGGGGCTGGTAAAAGATGCGACTCCCGGCACCGTTACTCCTGCCGTTACTGAGTATGTCGCACGATTCTATGCCTATTTCGACGATGCGCAACTGAGCAATGGCTCTGAGTTCACCCTCTTCAACGCGCTTGATTCAGGCTCAAACGAGCTTTTTTCCCTGAAAGCCAGAGGCACCGCTGCAGGAACCGCACTGTACCTTGAAGATGCTGACTCTGGAAAAGCCACGAACAACCTGCTGGTACCCACCGGCTGGCGGGCCATCGTTCTCCACTGGAATACCAGCGGAAGCGGCCAGCTGGAGCTGATCATTGACCGGGAACAGGATGGCATGACGGAAACCATTACCGGCCTCACCAACAGCGGACAGGAAATCGATTCCATACAGTTGGGCGCAATCACGAACAATGCTGGTACCAGTGGCAACGTGGATATCGATTCCTTTTTGTCCCGCCGCGCCGGCACAGGTGGCCTGATGGTCCAGAAAAGCTGCAGTGGAACAGACGTAGTATTGAAGAACGCCACTTTTCTCTCTGACAGCAGTCTGACCTGTAATGTTTCGGGGACACTGAGTTTCGGCAGCCGGGTGACTTTCGATCCAAACACAACGGTAAATGTCGTTGCCCAATCTGTTGCCATGGGGCCAGGGATCAGCATTCCACAGGGCGCTGTGCTGGATATCAGCATCCAGTAATTCTTACTCGTGTACATGAAAAAGCCCCGGCATTCAAACCGGGGCTTTTTTGTGCAGAACCATCACGTAACGAATCAATATATTGTCACCATGATATCACCTTGCTGCAAAGTACCCGCATCCAGTTCGTAACGTAAACAAGTCAACGACGTACTTCCACTGATATCGCAACTGACGTATCCGACCTTGCTATCATCAGCAAACGTCGCCTGGAAAAAGCGTTGGGAAATATCGAAACCAA
>DRLF01000004.1 GCA_011051425.1 Thiolapillus brandeum
GGTCACCAGGGGATTGCGCCATTCTGGAGATCATCCCATACAGGAGCTTCAGTTTTTTGACCGGGTTGTTTCCATAATAGGAGGCAGTTTCGGGCAGGGCTTGGACCAGTCTTTCCATCAGGCCACCCTGCAACCAGTGCGGCGGCAGGGGCAGGCGTCGTAACAGCCACCGGGCATAGTATCTTCTGTATCCGCCGAACAGCTCATCCACCCCGTCACCGGAGAGCGCCACGGTAACATCCTTTCTGGCGAAACGACACAAATTCCAGGTCGGTACCGCTGAAGGGTCGGCATATGGCTCACCAAAAGCATCCAGAATCCGATCCAGCTGCTCCGGTTCATCCCTGTCTGCAAATTCCAGCTTTTGCTCTATGCCCAGCAGCCGGGCAGCCTCCTGGGCCTCCGTACTCTCATCATAGCTGCCATCCCTAAACCCCATGGTGAACGCCCGCACATCCTGCCCAAGAGCCTTTACCACACCGGCAACCAGGGACGAATCCAGTCCGCCGCTGAGAAATACCCCCAGAGGCACATCCGCCCGCAAACGCATGCGTACGGAGTCCTCCAGAAGAAAGCGCAGTTCCTCACACCAGTCAGTCTGGTTCCCGATGCGATCTTCCCGCAGGGGAAGCTGCCAGTAGCGGCTGATCTCAGTCCGGCCGTTCCTCCACCAGAGTTTGTGAGCCGGTGGCAGCTTTCTTATGCCAGACCAGATGCTTCTTTCCTGTCCAATGAACTGATGGGCAAAATAATCACTCACCGCCCTTGCATCTAGGCGGCGTTCAATGAAGTCGAAATGCCCTAGGGCGGGAAGTTCGGAAGCAAACGCCAGCTGTTCTTTCCCCTCCGCATAATACAGGGGTTTTTCACCCAGACGATCGCGGGCCAGAAACAGGGACTTCTCCTGCCTGTCCCACACGGCAAAGGCAAACATGCCATTGAGTTTCTCCAGGCAGGCCTCGCCGTATTCCACGAACAGCTTCATCAGCACTTCCGTGTCCCCGCTGCTGCGAAAAACATGGTTCCTGGCCTGCAGCTCCTTCCTCAGCTCCTGGTAATTATAGATTTCACCATTGAAAACCATGCAGTAGCGCCCACAGTCCGAGAACCAGGGCTGCGGACTGCCTTCCAGGTCGATGATGCTAAGACGCCTGTGCGCCAGGCTGCAATGGGGCAGATCGACCTGTCCACTGCCGTCCGGTCCACGATGCGCCAGCAGCTGGCTGCCCGCCGCCACGGCCGCCACATCGGCAGCCGGCGCTGTTGCAAGCACGTGTCCCACCAGGCCGCACATCAGTCGGCACCCCCGATCTCCTGATAAATACGGGTGCAGGCATCGGCGGACTGCTCCCAGGTCAGGCCCATATCCAGAATCCGCTGCCTGCCGTTCCTGCCCATGGTCTGCGCCAGCTCCCTGTCCCCGGCCAGACGTTCGATGTGAGCCGCCAGACTGCTCTCATCACCCGCCGGGAAAAGCAGGCCAGTGGAAGCATGCTGCACCAGCTCGTCCACGCCTGGAATGTCGCTGGCAAGCACAGGCATGGCTGCTGCCATGGCCTCCAGAACCACATTGGGCCTGCCCTCGCTGTAGCTGGACAACACCAGGACATCATGCCTGGCGAGCTGCTCATGCACTGCCTCCGGCTGCAGGGCACCGAGGAACCGGACCCGATGTGCGATACCCAGATCCTCCGCCAACTGCTGTAAAGCGGCTTGTTCCGGACCTTCGCCCACGATGCTCAAGCTGATTCCCGGTACCGCGGCCAGCGCTGCAAGGGTCACCTCCACCCCTTTTCGGGGAATGAGGCTTCCCACGGCGAGCAGGCGCAATCCTTCTTCATTCGCCTCCTTTCTTTCCAGCTGGAGCAGCGCCCCATCCACACCATTCTCTACCAGACGCAACTTCCCGGCCTGCTCCGGAAACATTTCCTGTAGTTTTTCGACGATGGCGTTACTCACGCCGATCACCCGCTCACAGCGGGACAGGCATGCCTTCAGAATCCAGCGATCAATTCCCTTTTTCGCTCCCCGGGTCATATCCTCACCACGCAGGCTCACCACCACCGGCACCCCCAGCAGCCTGCCAGCAAATCCCGCCACCAGGCCACATATTGCCCAGTTGGCATGAATCACATCCATTTTCCTTCCATGCCTCAGGCAACTGAGAAACATGCTGGCCAGAAACGGGGGCACCAGCAGATACAGCCAGGGCGTTTTTTTTAGGGCTACGGGTATGCCGCCAGGCACGTGCGCCAACCGCTGCCAGCTGCGCAGTGCATAGCGGTAGGGCAGGACAACGGGTTCCTCACCGCGGAAAAGCGTGTCTTGTAGACTTCGCTTCCGCCAGTCCGCGGGAACGATCACCCGGACAGCATGCACTCGCATCAGGCTGCGGGCCAGGCGGGCCACGAAAATACCGCTGGACGACATGGGGTCCAGTGGATAGGAAGTGGTCACGAGCAGGACGCGCATGAGTGGAAAATATCAGCTTTCGCGCCGGGCGATGACAAAATGGCCGAAAACCGCGGCATCATTGAAACGCAGGGCCAGAAAGGGCATGGCAAGGATATTGTTCACCAGGCAGGCGGCATACACGGGGATGGCCAACACCAGGCCTATCAGGTATTGCCGCCCCAGCGCCCTGGCCACCAGCTCCAACAGGGACAGGTTCATCATCTGCAGGGCCACGATCACGGAATTGCCATGGCTGTTAAGGTATTCGATCTCGAATCCCGCCTGGCTCAGTTCAGCCTTCAGCCCATGCACCGTGAAGCGGTGGTAGTCATTGGGCGCATCATGCACCGGATAGATGAAAGGAACGGAAAGATAGAGGCGCCCTCCCGGAACCAAAACCCGGCGGCATTCCCTGATGACCCGTGCATACTCAAAAATATGCTCGATCACTTCCAGCAGTACCACTTTGTTCATACTACTATCCGGAACCGGCAAGGCCCGGGCATCACCATACACATCCGGCCGGACCTGGTAACGGGCATTAGTGTCCGGATAATCCAGCCGGATGATCCGGGCGCCCGGCCCCAGCAGGGAGGAAAGATCACTGTCGCCGCTGCCAACATCCAGAATCCAACCGGCATCCTTTCCTTTCAGCGCCTTTCTCGACAAGGCATGAAACCGGTCTGAAAGCCATTGCGGATGAAATGGGGTTCCCTTGAGTACACGCAGACGGCGCAACCAGACGGCCGCCCGTGTTGCTTCCTCGGGTGAACTCGAACCAGACTCCATACTTTCCCCCGCCACCTGCTCAGGGATCCTCCGTACCCCGATAATGCAAGGCCGACACCTGTTCTGAAAGTATCCCTATCAAAAAGGTCAACAGGGAAGACATGAGCAGCAGGGCGCTCATGTTGGTGAAACGATGCAGAACAAGGTAGGTATAACCATAGTATCCAACCCCGATGAGCATGAGCACAAGGCTTACAGGCAGGAACAATCTCATGGGCGAGAAAAGTGTGCCTATCTTTAGAATAATAATGAAAAACCGGATGCCGTCCCGAAACAGGCGTATATGGCTGCTGGTGGAATCCTGGCGGTTCCGTGCGGAGATAGGGACATAGCTCACTGGAAATCCCGCCCTGAAAAAAGCCATGGTACTGGTCGTCGGATAGGAAAAGCCATTGGGAAGAAGATAAAGGAACTTTCTGAAACTCTCGGCATCGACCACGCGAAATCCCGATGTAAGATCCTCAATGCGATATCCGGTCATTATCGTCGCCAACCGACTATAAAAATGGTTGGCCCAACGGCGCCACCAGGAGGCATGGGTAGCTGTTTTTCTTGCTCCCACGACCATTTTATAGCCATGCTTAAACTTCTCCAGCAGTCGTGGAATATCCTGGGGATCATGTTGCCCGTCCGCGTCCATGAACACTAACAATCTTCCCTTCGCTGCACGCGCTCCAGCCTTGATTGCGGCGCCGTTTCCCATACTATACGGGTTGCGAATGACTTGCGCCCCCAGGGAAAGGGCAATGTCACCCGTACCATCATCGGAACCGTCGTCGACTACCAGTATTTCCGCTTTGGGAAGCACTTCCTTGATCCTTGGAAGCAATACAGGGAGTGACGCGGACTCGTTTTTTGCCGGTAGCACAACAGTGATGTCGGATAGCATTGTTCCCAGAAACACGCTCGTCAAATTGTAGCTTGATAATAGCATGCCTAACTGCAAAGTGGTTTTCTCCATAC
>DRLF01000005.1 GCA_011051425.1 Thiolapillus brandeum
GCCTACAAGGTGAACATGAGCTGCAACCACTGCGCGGAACCGGCCTGCCTGCCTACCTGTCCCACCGGGGCCATCTTCAAGCGCAAGAAAGACGGCATCGTGGATATCGACTCCACCCTGTGCATCGGCTGCCGACGCTGTGAAGCTGCCTGCCCGTTCGGCGCGCCCCAGTTCGACCCCGTCGAAAAAATCGTCAAGAAATGCAATATGTGCGTGGACGAAATCGAGGCCGGACGCAAACCCTACTGTGTCATGGCCTGCATGATGCGGGTGCTGGACATCGGCCCCGTCGAAAAGATCTGGGATGGCAGCCTGGATACCGTGGCCATCGGCAAAGCCGACAAGGTTTCCCGTCAGGTGAAGAACATGGCCAACATCGAACTGACCAAGCCCTCCATCGGCTTTGTGGCGCACAGCAAGGGGAAAGTCAAATGAGGTCACGACAGGCAGAAACCCTGCGCCTCTTCCGTGAGCATGTAGCGGAAGATCTGGAGCTGCTGGCGGCGCTGCACGACCGGGAGCCTGATGCCGCGATGCTGGAGGGGCTGCGCCAACTCGATTTCCCCGGGGGGCTCGGTCTGCATTTGACCAGTGAAAAAGGACGTCAGGCTCAGTTGCTCATGGGTCAGGCCCTGGCCGCCCTGCCTGAGCGTCCCGTAAACCAAGACCTGGATGAGTTGGCGGCGGATTACGCCGATATTTATCTGAATCACGGTATCCAGGCCTCGCCGGAAGAATCCGTGTGGCTGGATGATGATCACCTGATCTGCCAGGACAGCATGTTTCAGGTGCGTCAGTGGCTGGAACGCTATGGCTTGCAGGCGGAAAACTGGCGTATCCGGCCCGACGATCATCTTGTCTATCAACTCAAGTTCATCGCGCACCTCCTCAGCCAGGAAGGTGAACCCCTGGAAGAGGCCGCGCGTTTCATGGATGAACACCTGCTGCGCTGGATCGGAGAGTTTGCCCAGCGCGTGGTGCAACGTTGTGGCACGCCGTATTTTGCCGGCCTGGCCCTGTTGACAGATGCCTATGTCGGCGAACTGCGGGATCTCATCGCCGGCATCACCGGGCAGCCGCGCCCTCTTCCCGAAGAGATCGAGGAGCGCATGAAGGACAAAGCAGTAAACCAGCAGCCCGAAGAAGCACCTCAAGCCTATGTACCAGGCATGGGCCCCACCCTTTGACTCACTGTAACCATCAAGGAGAAAGTCACATGAAACATCTCTCGCTGAAAAACCTCGGCATTGGCTTGATCATCTGCCTGTCTTGGAATTCGGCCATGGCGGGAGACGCCGCCGCTGGCAAGGCGATCTACGATGGCAAGGGCGCCTGCGCAAGCTGTCACGGGCTGACAGGCGCTGGCGATGGGGCGGCCGCAGCCGCCCTGAATCCGAAACCGGCCGATTTCACCACCGGCAGCTTCCGTCTCGATGCCAACGGCAACGGCACGCCGGGTGAGGATGCCGATCTTGCCGCTGTCATCAAGAAAGGCGGCGGAGCCTTTGGAGGCAACGCTGCCATGCCCGCCAGAGCGGATTTTTCCGATGATGAGATCGCCTCTCTCGTCGCCTATATCCGCTCATTGAAAAAGTGATCTTGCCGTGGACGGGCAGCTTCGTCTGCCTGTCCACGTCGAGCGCAGCCCATGTCCAGATACCCGGAAATCTCCCCCGACCACTGTGTACACGGACGGATCCGCAACGCCAGTTGTCAGTCTTGCGTGGATGCCTGCCCCCAGGATGCCTGGATTCTTGGGGAGGATGCCCTCGGCCTGGACGAGGACGCCTGCGACGGCTGCGGGCTGTGCATCCCCGCCTGCCCCACGGGAGCCTTGTACGATCACTTCCCCTATGTGATCCGGCTTGTAGGGGGACAGGCCGTGGCTCTGTTCGGTTGCGAACGATCCGGCGCCCAGGATACGGAAGCCGCCCTGCCCTGTGTTCACAGTCTCGGCGTCAGGCAGCTGCTGCTGCTTTACACCAGCGGCGTCAGCCATCTGCTTCTCACCAGGGATGACTGCGGCAGTTGTCCCGACTGCCCCGGAGAAACACTGGAACAGCGGGTGGAACGCCTGAACCTGCTGCTGGGGGAACGCCACCGTCCTTTGCTCAAACTTTCCAATCGTCCTGTTCGGGTCTGGAAAGCCGTCTTGAACAAGGAGGCGCTCATCACCCGGGGCACCCGGCTCAACCGCCGCGCTTTTCTTTCCGGCGTCTCGTCGTCGCAGATATTACAAGAGCAGTTGGTAAGCATGGATCCTCTGAACCGGCCGGAGTCCCGGACCATCGCGCCGGGAATGTTGCTTGACAGCAAAAGCCGCCATGCGCATCTCCCCTGGGTGCCCCATATCGAGGCCGCGGCCTGCTCCGGTTGCGATGCCTGTATCCAGCTCTGCCCCACAGAAGCCTTGCGCCATGAGACGCAGCATGAAGATTCTAGCAGGGATGGTTCCAGCAGCTGTTACCGTATGGATGCGCCACGCTGCACCGGTTGTGGCATCTGTGTGGATGTCTGTTCCGAGCAGGCCATAAGACTGGAAGCCTGGGGCACCTGGGAGGAAAACCCCCTGCCCCTCGGCGACGCTGTCTGCCACCGCTGCGGAAACAGCTATCATGTTCCTGTTGACAGCAAACTCAATGCCGACGGACTTTGCCCCATCTGCCGTTCGACCGGCAGCAAACGGCTCTTTCAGGTATTGGGTGCTGCTTGACCTGTTCCAGGCAGCTGAAGACCATGCATTTGGCTGCCGGGTTGAATACAAAGCGTCTGCGAGCAAGCGCCCAAGCAGATTTCCATACCGGCTGTAGCTATATTATAGTTTGTGCAGAGTCTGCGGAAACTGGACGGGAACCATGCACACACAACTTACCAAGCTCATTGGCCAGCGTTTTCTTTTTCGGGGAAAAGTGTGGCTCATCGTCGAGATCCTTCGGGAGGAAGATGCCCTGGTGATTGCCCCGGAGCAGGCCGCCAAGAACCAGCGCATCCAGGCCGATCAATATGGTAACGCCACGCGCCGCTGCGATCATTGCCAGACCCTGCCTCTGAGCAACCCTGATAACAGCGACGAATATTCTGCCGAGGTCATGGAATTGCTGGCTGGCCGGATAGGAGACCCCCCAACACCTTCTGAATAAATCCGGAAAGTCTGGGGAGGGCGGTTCAGGCTCCGCCTGATACTTTTTTCGCCAGCAGTTTCCCCACACGCTGCAGGTCTTGCGGCGTATCCACCCCGATTGGAGGAATTTCCGCGGCCAGGGACACATGAATGCGTTTACCATGCCAAAGGGTGCGCAACTGCTCCAAAGACTCCCAGGCCTCCAGGGGCGCCTCGGTCCAGCTCACATACTCCCGAATGAATGCCGCGCGATAGGCATACAAGCCGATATGGCGCAAGCAGCCCCGGGACAGGCCGGCGTCCGGCCTCTGTCCCCAGGCCATGTCATCCCGCTTCCAGGGAATGGGGGCGCGGCTGAAATACAAGGCATAGCCCTTGCGATCCAGCACCACTTTCACGACATTGGGGTCGAACAGTTGTTCAGGATGCTCCAGCTGCGCCGCCAGAGTCGCGGTATCGGCCGCCGGATGATGCTCCAGGTCCTGTGCCACCTGATTGAGCAGGGATACAGGCATCAGGGGCTCATCGCCCTGCAGATTGACCACGATATCATCATCCCGCCACCCCATGACATCCATGACCTCCGCTATTCTTGAGGTGCCACTGGCGTGGCCGGCATCGGTCATGCATACCCTGGCGCCAAAACCATCCGCCACCCTGGCGATACGCTCATCATCCGTGGCGATCACCACTTCCAGGGCCTGGCTGCGGCAGGCCAGTTCATACACATGCTGCAGCATGGGCTTGCCCGCCAGCTCCAGCAAGGGTTTTCCCGGCAGGCGGGTGGACGCGTAACGCGCGGGAATGACGATACGCATCAGACTTCTTCGTCAGGCGCGAGCTGGCGGGCCTCCTTTTCCAGCATCACCGGAATATCATCACGAATTGGAAACGCCAGCCTGTCGGCCCTGCAAACCAGCTCCTGTTCTTTCTTTCTGTACACCAGCTTGCCCTTGCAGAGGGGGCAGACCAGAATATCAAGCAGCTTCTTGTCCATGCGTCAGATCCTGTAGCAGTTCATCGAGTTTGTTTACAAAAGCTTCATCGGGAATCACCCCGATGCGCACCAGCCAGTGGCGGTCCGTGGCGAAACGCGCGTACTTCACCGCATCCTTTTCCGTCATCAGCACCGGTAGCTCATCATCGAACTGCAGATCCTCCCGACGATAGTCGTAATGATCGGGAAAAGCGTGGGGAATGATCTCCAGGCCGCATTGCTCCAGCAGGGTGAAGAAACGCCGGGGATTGCCCGTTCCCGCCACGGCATGCACTTTCTCTCCCTCGGCCCGGGTCAGGGGTTGTGGTTCCTCGGTCAGATCCAGCAAGGGCAGCACCACCGGGTCGGCGATCTTCATGA
>DRLF01000006.1 GCA_011051425.1 Thiolapillus brandeum
GACCAGCCGGATGAAGGCAAGCACCAGCAACATGTCCAGCATGCTGTTCAGCACATAGGCTGCCTGCTCCGGACTGAGGCCGGGTACAAGGCTGATCCAGTGTATCAGCGTCGGGTAGAACAGCCAGTTGCCGATCTGCCGGATGCTGGCAGCATCACCCTGGATCGCCTGGAGGTAATACACACCATCGTGATTGATCTGGGCGACGCCGGTGATCTGCCATAAAGACAGCGCCAGGCTGGCCAGGGCGGCGAAAAGATAGACAGGCAGGGTTTCGTGCCGGCTCACTTGTCGCTGCTGTAGTGGAAGGCGTCCAGCATTTCTTGCGCCTCCCCGCGTATGAAGGCCTTGTCTTCATCGGACAGCCGGGATATGGAGCGTGCATTCATGTTGCGGATCTTGGAGGTCTCGCCATGCACGGTCCACTGCTTGTCTGCCTGCAGCCTGGCGATATCGAGGTCGAGAAATTTCATGACCTTTTCCAGGCTTTCAGCCGGTTTCGAGGTGAGATCCTCGTACCGGAGCAGCAGCTTGCGTTCCACCTTGTCCAGCTGGTCCAGCATGATGCGGTTGGACTGCTGCCATTGCTTGGCGGCCACTTCCACAGACTGTCCCGCCTTGCGGTGAATCCCTTCTGCCACCGCATAGCCGTTGCGGATAAGCGCGATAAAATGGGCGTCGGGAAAGTGCCTGTTCAGCCATTCCACACGTGCCGCGTTGGGGATGGATTTTTCCAGGAATACCGGCAACAGGGGGTTGGACATGTAACCGCACCACTGGCGTTTGATCTTTTCCGCGTCGGGTTCATTTTTTAATGACGGAACGAACATTTCCGGCTGCAACGCCCAGACGCGGGTGAGGCCCACGTCGCTGGGAATCAACAGCTGGTCGGTGCAGTACTGGCCCTCCCTGGGCAGGTGTGCCACTTCTGGGTGGCTGGCGATGACATCATGCAGCAGGGTAGTGCCGGAATTGTAGCAGCCGACGATGAACACCCATTTTTTTGGGGAACAGGCCTTGCCCTGCTTTGTCAACTGGGCAAGCTTGAGCTGGCGGCGCTTTTTTCTGAGCCATTTTTTAAGATTCATAAGAGGATGTCCGAACGGGTGATTTCGCACTGGGCTTCGATATCGTCGCGTCCCCAGAGGGTGAAGCGTCCCAATGCGAAAATGTTGCTGTTTTCCATCGGAAGCGGGGTCTTGCGTTTGTCCAGGCTCCATCCGTAAGCCAGCCCCGTCTGTTGGGCTGCCGCGATTGCCGTGTCTGAATAGTTTCCGTTGGGGTAGGCGATGCCCGCGGGCGCCTCGCCCAGCCAGTGCTTCAGGTCCTGCTGTGCGCGGTCGATCTGTTTGGCTGATTCTGTCTGACTGTACTGATCCAACAGGTAGTGATCGCGGGTATGATTGCCGATGAACACCAGGGGGTGGCGGGCAAAATCCTGCAGCTCTGGCACCGTCATGGGTCTGTCGGTATCGGACCACGGCTGCAGACAGTCTGCGCCGAATTCCTCTTGCAGATAGGTAATGATGTCCTGATGGTGTTTTTGCTTGAGCATTTTCTGTTCCCGGGAGATCAGGGCTTTCTCGGCGCCTCGTCGGTGACGTTCGCGGTAGACAACGTCCCACCAGAAGCACTGCTGTTCTTCGACATTGCCGGTGGTGATGTAAAACGTGGCCGGCACATCATACTGCTCCAGTAGCGGCAGCATGCGTGTATTGTTGAAATAACCGTCGTCAAATGTGATGCAGATACACTTTTCTTCGCTGCGCGTGAAATCCAGTCCCTGTTCCGGGCTGGTGAACCGGTATCCTGCCTCCAGAAAATGTTCGATGAAGCGATGCAGGTGTTCTGCTGTAATGCCCTGCTGGGTATCGACATGGCCTTTGGCAATTTCTTTTTGATCCTGAAAAACCGCGTGAAACAGAAAGCCGAGCAGGGCCGGTTTGTCCCGGTGCAGAAGGGACAGTTTACGGCGCAGGGCTTGCTTGAGTTGTTTCGCAAAAGACACAGGTTAAGGGTTTCCTGAGGCTGTTATAATTATTCGATGAACAGGCGGAACGGCGAGTCAGTTGGATCATTCTAGTGCCCAGACGGTGATTCTGGCAACGGGTCTGCAAAGCAGTGGCTCCACCATGCTGTCCTGGTGCTTCCTGCAGCGGCCGGATATGAATGGTACCCTGGATGGCGATACCGACCTCGTTCCCCTGCCGCCGCCCGGGGTGGAAACGCCCTTTCTCTGGTACAAGACCACGATCAGTTGCTTCACGCTGGGGGAGCAGGTCGCCGTGCTCGAAGACGCCGGTTATACCGTCAGGCCCCTGCTGATGGTGCGTGACGTGCGCGCGGTGTGGATGTCATTGATGAAAAAGCCCTACGGACGCAATGGCGTGACGGCGGAAGATCCTCGCCTGCGCCTGCGTTTCCGCCGGTTCCTCCACTCCTGGCAGGATGCTGCCGAAAAAAATATCCCTGTTTTTCGCTTTGAGGATTTACTCGCCAGACCCCAGGACAGCCTCAAAACCTTGTGCGGGCAGCTGGAACTGCCCTGGCAGCAGGCCATGATCGATTGGCCAAAGCCGGCAGAGCAGATCGCCGACGCCC
>DRLF01000007.1 GCA_011051425.1 Thiolapillus brandeum
TGCTGAACAATGTCGATTCCCAATGCCTTGAAATGCTCAGCGTCAGGACGCAACCAGGTGCCTTCTTCTCCAACCTTGTTGGTCAGGTAGTAGGGGATCGCCATCCGTGAATAGGGTGGCTCGGGCTCCTTGCCAACAATGGTGATAGTGCTTTCAGGGGCTTCCTTGCGCAGCGTCTCGGCTGCAATGATGCCGGCGGGGCCGGCCCCGATAATAACGTATTGCATGGTGGTTTTCCGGATTGGAGGGGGAGATGCAGGCTCTCCCCCTGGAGGGTGCTACAGTCCCAGCCGCTGGCGGGTTTCGTCGGTGACTTCGCCTTCGGTTGTCCAGCCGCGCAGTTCATAGTACTCGGGCAGCATGTCGCCCAGACGGCTGACCTGGCCTTCGGTCGGGCCGGATTTAGCTGGCTCGGTCAACAGGCGTTTTGGCAGGTTGTCGTCAGCACCGGTAATGCCGGCGGCCTTGTTGAAATCCCGCTCCATGTTCCAGATCCGCTCGCCCACTTCCAGACACTTCTCCACGCTCCAGTCACCTTCGCAGGCGCCATCGATCTGCGGTGCGATGTTTTCCATGCTCCAGGCAAAGGTTGTGAACAGGCAGAGGCCGGAGGAATCGACCAGGGCAGTAGCGTCCTGAAAGGCCTTGACCAGCTCGGCCTTGCCTTCGGTTACAACTGGGTCGGTCTTGACCGGGATACCCAGTACTTCAGACGCGACGGTGTAGCCGCGCAGGTGGCAGGCGCCGCGATTGGAGGTGGCGTAGGAGAGCCCCATGCCCTGAATGCCGCGAGGATCGTAAGCAGGGAATTCCTGCCCTTTGACAGTCATCGATAGTTCGGGCGAATCGTATTTTTCGCACAACCGTTTGGAGCCCATGCCCAGATCCACGCCAAAACCTTCACCCTTCGAAACCAGCTCGGCCATGCGACAGAGTGCTTCTGCCGAGCCAAACTTCAGCTCCACGCCACCTGTTTGCTCGGTGGTGATCTTGCCGCGCTCGAACAGCTCCATGGCGGCCGCTACCGTGCACCCAAAGCTGATGGGATCATAGCCATCTTCGTTGCAGAGGAAATTGGCGTAGGTCAGGGCATCGAGGTCATCGACCCCGGTATCGGCACCCAGTGCCCAGGCGGCTTCATACTCCAGCCCGCCCGATGCGCCCCAGTATTCCGGCTTGTTGGCAACGGAAAAGTGGCCCTTGTCGATGGTGGAAATCCGCCCGCAGGCGATGGTACAGCCAAAGCAGGCGGCATTGGTGGTCAGATTGGGCTTGCCATCGCTGGGTCGGGGTTCGTGCATCGCCTCACCGGAGATGTTTTCCGCACCTTCAAAGCCAACATCCTTCATATTGCGGGCGGGCAGGGCACCAATACCATTGATCACGTTCATCAATACCTGGGTGCCATAAGCCGGGAGCCCCTGGCCAGTGACTGCGTTTTCGGCGAGCACCGCCTTGCCATCGCTGACGGCCTGGAGGAAGGCGGCAGGGTCTTTCAGGTTGCCAACGCCCAAGGTGCCGCGAATAGCGACTGCCTTCAGGTTCTTGGACGCCATGACGGTTCCCACGCCTGAGCGGCCTGCCGCACGGTGCTTGTCATTGATGATGCCAGCGTACAGGCAGCCCGCCTCGGCAGAGCGACCCACGCAGGCGACCCGCAGCTGCGGGTCCTGATGGATCTGGTGCAGCAGATCATCGGTTTCCCACACCGACTTGCCCCAGATGGCATCAGCCGGTTTGAGTTCGGCCAGATCATTTTCGATATACAGATAAACCGGTTCGGGGGATTTGCCTTCAAAAATGATCATGTCCCAACCGGCATTCTTCATTTCATTGCCAAGAAAGCCGCCGGAGTTGGAGCAGGCGATGGCGCCGGTCAGTGCGCCTTTGGTGATCACCGCATAGCGGCCACCCGTGGAGGCCATGGTGCCTGTCAGCGGGCCGGTGGCCATGATCATCTTGTTGTCAGGGCTGAGTGGATCGCAGTTGGGGTCGATCTCTTCAATCAGGTATTTGGAAGCCAGACCACGCTGGCCAAGGTACTCGTTGGCCCATTCCATATTGAGCGGCTCGGGCGTACAGGTACCTTCAGTTAAATTCACACGGAGTATTTTTCTAGTCCAGGACATTGCTATTTACCTCTAAGCCATTCAATCAGGAAGCCGCTGCGCCGGAGAGACTGCGCTCCGCCGAAGCCCGCATGCGATCCAGACCGGTCCAGTCCGCATCGATATAGGTGATTGCGTCGGTGGGACAGGCGCTGGCGCACTTGGGATCACCACCGCAGAGATCGCACTTGATCACCTTGCCCGTTACATGATTGTAGTTGATCGTGCCAAAAGGGCAGGCAATGGTGCAGACCTTGCAGCCCACGCACTGGTTGTCGGAAACCACCTTGGCGCCGGTCGCGGCATCCAGGGTAATGGCGTTCACCGGGCAGGCATGCAGGCACCAGGCTTCGTCACACTGCGTGCAGGTGTATGGCGCAAAGCGCCCGGCCTCGTGAAAGGTGAAAACCTTGATGCGGGATTTGGAAGGATTGAACACGCCCTCATGCTCATACGAACAGGCCATCTCGCATTGGAGACAGCCCGTGCATTTTAGAGGGTCAATGTGCAGCGATTTTTGCATGGCGGGATTCCTCGGGTAAAAGGAACAGTTGATTCATGGAAGCAGTGGCAGAAGGCTGGCCGGCGTTGTTATTCAGATTGTCTGGCATGCTGCTATGGTTAAACCGTTCCTTCAGATGATGAAGATTGGAGTTGTTGTTCAGGTTTCACACTGCCCAGGCCCCTGGACTCCTGGAGCATAGGAGATCAGAAACTGTTGCTCGGGCACAAACCACAAAGTAGGGGATTCGACATGAGATTCCTTGACTGAAGTCAAGACCCGTAAA
>DRLF01000008.1 GCA_011051425.1 Thiolapillus brandeum
ACTGAGGATCGATGATGAATGTGATTTCACTGTTGAACGAATTGATCCTGATGCCGCTGCTGGGCTTCATCATTGGGCTGGCCCTGCTGCTCATGATGCGCCGTATTGCAGCCAAGCTGCAGCGCCGGGTGGGTCCGCCGCTGTTGCAGCCTCTGTATGACGTGATCAAAACCTTTGGCAAGGAGACCCAGATCTCCCATGGTGTGATACATGACTGGGGCATCATCCTGGCCGTGGGCGGTTATATCGCCGCAGAGACCCTGCTGCCGGTACCGGGCATGACCGGTATTGCGGAAAAAGGTGGCTTGCTCGTGCTTCTGTACATGACCATGATCCCTTCACTGGGTATGGCCCTGGCGGCGTCCAGCTGCGCCAACCCCAATGCCTCCATCGGCGTGGCGCGTGCACTGACGGCCATGCTGGCCTACGAGGTTCCTTATGTGATCGTCATCTTCGGTGCGGCCTATCACTACGGCACCATGAGTTTTCTGGAGATCCTGCGTATCCAGCAGGAGCAGGGCATGGCCGCCTGGGGGATCGCGCAGATGCCGCTGCTGGCCATCGCCGGACTGTTCGCCATGCAGGGCATGATGGGCAAACAGCCTTTCGAGATCTACGTGGCGCCCGCCGAGATCGCCACCGGCCCCATGGTGGAAATGGGCGGAAAGTACATGGGCAGCCTGCTGATCATGCAGAGTTTCCAGTATTACACCACTGCCGTGATTTACGTGACCCTGTTTCTGGGGGGTGGCAGCAACTGGCTCGATTTCCTGGTGAAAGTCTTTGCCGTGGTAGCCATCCCCACCACTATTGCCTTTCTTTTCCCCCGTTACCGTACCGAGGATATGGTGCGTCTGATGTGGAAATGGCCGGTGATCATTGGCCTTCTCGGCCTTGCATTTATGATGAACTGATGATGAAAAATCTGGAAAATATTCCCGTGGAGCAGCGCAGGCGCACCAATCCCCTGGCTCATGTTTTCGATGAGTTTATGGCGTTCTGCCAGTCCCGTTCCCTGTTCATGCTGCATTACTGTACCGGTTGTGGCGCGGTGGAGCTTCCCCCTGTGATGACCAGCCGTTTCGACGGAGAGCGCCTGGGGATCAGTCCCATGGTGTCGCCCAGGCAGGCGGATGTGCTGCTGGTGACGGGCTATGTGTCGGTCAAGACCCTGAAGCGTGTGATACTCACCTACGAACAGATGCCCGCGCCCAAATACGTGGTGGGCATCTGTTCCTGCACCGTCAATGGCGGCATGTACTGGCAGAGTTACGCCACGGCCAAGAAACTGTCCGACTACATGCCCGTGGACATCTACATCGCCGGCTGCATGCCGCGACCGGAGGCAGTGATCTCCGGCATGCGGGATCTGATGGAAAAGATCCGCACGGGCAAGGCGGATTCCTGGAAGGATTATTTTCGCAACTACGATCATTACCTGGGGCAGCAGCAGCGCCTGTTCGGCCCCAAGTGGCAGACGCCCACGGACATCATCGGCGAGGCCGAGCACTATGGCCTGATCACCAAGAACACCCGCGGTGAACACACGCGCCTGCTGGAAGAACACCAGAAACGTCTCGAACCCCTGGAGATGCGCCTGTGAGCAAGGAACTGGCAAGATGGATGGACGATCTCCTGCAGGAGATCGACACCCTGAAGTTCGAACGCAAGAACGAACGCCGGGTGAGGGTGGACGTGGACAGCAAGTCCGTGCATTCCCTGCTGGAACTGTTGCGCGGCCGCGCTTCCTTCGTGCATCTTTCCGCCATCAGTTGCGTGGACTGGATCGACGAAGGCCAGTTCGAGCTGGTCTATCATATCTGGTCCTATGAAATGAACACTCTGGTGTCCGTACACACGCGCATCTCGCGGGACAGCTGTTCCTACATTTCGGTGTATGACATCTTCCCCAACTGCGCGTTCTACGAAAGAGACATCCACGAAATGTATGGCATGTATTTCGAGGGCAGCCCCTGCATGGACAAGTTCATCCTCACCGAGTGGGATGGGCCGCCACCCATGCGCAAGGACTTCGATTCCGAAGCCTGGGTGAACGAGCATTTCGACTGGCAGGACTACCATCCGGACTGGCTGCAGGAACTGGAAACCCAGGGAGGCGGCATCGCCATCCATCCCGAAGAACAGCGCTTCAGCCGCAGGAACAAGGAATGAGACCGGAGAACTACGAAGCCAAGCGCCAGCCGCCGAGCAACGAATTCGAACTCAACTTCGGTCCCAACCATCCGGGTATCGAAGGCAACTATGCTTTCCGGGTCAAGGTCAGTGGCGATATCGTGCTGGAGGGTAAGGCCGATGCAGGTTACCTGCACCGGGGTTTCGAGAAGCTCATGGAAAACCGCCTGTGGATTCAGAATATCGCCATCACGCCACGTATCTGCGTGCCTGACCCCGTACCCATGGAAGTCATCTACTGTCTCTCGGTAGAGGACCTGTGTGGCCAGGAAGTGCCGGCGAGAGCCCAGTGGCTGCGCGTGCTGCAGATGGAAATGTCCCGTTTCGCAGCCTATCTTTTTTATTTCGGCGGCCTGGGTTCCACCAATGGCATGTACACCCCTCATTACTGGGGCATGGCGGACAGGGATCTGATTCTCGACCTGTTCGAGGAACTCTGTGGTGGCCGGGTCTATCACATTTACAACATTCCCGGCGGCGTGCGGCGGGACATACCCGACGGCTGGCTGGAGCGGGTCTCCAGCACCTTCGATTATCTGGAAAGCCGCCTGAAGGACTACGATGACCTGGTGTTTCGCAACCAGGTGTTCATCCGCCGTACCAGAGGCATAGGGGTGCTCAACCAGCAGGAAGCCCTGGAGCTGGGCGTGACGGGTCCCAACCTGCGCGCCTGCGGCCTGCCTTTCGATGTGCGCCGTGACGATCCCTACCTGGTCTATGACCAGCTCGACTTCGATTTGCCCACGGAAGATGCCGGGGACAACCTGGCCCGCGCCCTGGTGAGGCGTGCCGACCTGTTCGAGATACTCAGGATCATTCGCCAGGTGATCAAGGCGCTGCCGGATATCGACGGCCCCATACGTGCGCCCATTCCCAATCCCCTGGCCTGGAACGTGCCAGCCGGCGAAACCTACCAGCGGGTCGAATCCTCCAAGGGGGAACTGGCCTGGTACGTGGTATCCGACGGTGGCGACAAGCCCTACCGCGCCCATGTGAGAGGACCTTCCCAGACCCACGCGGTGCAGGTGCTGGAACACCTGGCCAAAGGCGCCAGGCTGGAGGACATTGCCCAGATCATGTTTTCCCTCGATGCCTGCCCGCCGGAGGTGGACCGGTGAGCAAGCGTATCGACTGGAAAGCCCTGGGCTCTATCCTCAGCCCGCTGAAGAACGTGCAGTTCCTGGCGCGGCCCGCCATTACCGAATCCCTGGAGCCGCGGGTGGCGGCGCCCAACTACCGCGGTTTCCATCTCAATGCCTGGGATGAATGCATCGGCTGTTCCACCTGCCAGAAGGTTTGCGACAACGCGGCCATCACCATGGTGAAGGTGCCTGAGCTGCCGAATGACCCGGTGAAAGGCGTGCGTAACCTGCGTCCCGCTATCGACTATGGCCGCTGCTGCTGGTGCGCCCTGTGTGTGGATATCTGCCCCACGGCGTCCATCTCCCTGTCCCGCGAGTACGTGCATACCTGTTTCGAGGAAGAGATCGACAGCTATTTCATGCTGCCCAGAGAACAGGGCATGCATGGCAAGGACTATGGCAAGGGCTGGGCCAAGAGTGAAGATGCCGACATGGTCGATCTTCATCGCCAGCCCATGGAGGAAGTGGCGCCGGAAGACCGCGTGGACAACTTCGAGGAGATCGTCGCCGGCTTCACCCGGCAGCAGGCCATACTCGAGGCCTCCCGCTGCGTGCAGTGTGGCATGTGCCACGATTCCTGCCCGACCCACATGCATGCGCCCGAGTACATCCGTGCCATCTGGCAGGACGACGTGGAAGAAGCCGTCCGCCAGATGTACCGCAGCAATCCTTTCTCCCACGTCTGCGGCAGGGTCTGCACCCATCGTTGTGAAACCGCCTGCTCCATCGGGCGCCGTGGCGAGCCCATCGCCATACGCTGGCTCAAGCGTTATGCCATGGATGCGGTTCCTCATGAACGGATCAGGGAAATCGTTGCCGAGCAGAAGCCCCAATTCATCAGCGGCAGAAGCATCGGCATCATCGGTGCGGGTCCCGCGGGCCTCACGGCAGCCTTCGATCTCGCCAGGCAGGGACACAGCGTGACCGTCTATGAAGCCCTGGCAGAAGCCGGTGGCATGACGCGCTATGGCATTCCCTATTACCGGTTGCCACCCGAAGCGCTGGACAACGACGTGGACGTGATCGTCTCCATGGGCGTGGAGATCCGCTACAACACCCGGGTGGGCAGCGATATCACCATGGAAGAACTGCAGCGGCAGCATGACGCGGTGTTGCTGGCCATCGGTCTGCAGATGGGGCGCTCCACCCGCATTCCCGGCAGTGATCATGCCCGGGTGTTCCGCGCCGTGGACCTGCTGCGCATGGCCGGGGCGGGAGAAGATTTCGAAACGCCGCGCCAGGCCATCGTGATCGGTGGCGGCAACGTGGCCATGGATATCGCCCGCACCCTGGCGCGTCTGCAGAAGCAGCACTATCATGAGGTGAAGATAACCGTGCTGGCGATGGAGAGAGAGGCAGACTTTCTCGCGGATCCCGTGGAGATCAGGGAGGCCCGGGAAGAGGGCATCCATATCATCGATGCCAGGGGGCCGAGGGAAGTCATGGTCGAGAATGACGAGCTGACCGGGCTCAAGACCTGGCGGGTGAAAGCTATCTTCGATGAACAGGGCCGTTTTGCGCCCACTTAAGATGAAGCGGATGAGCAGTTTCATCCCGGTGACATGGTGGTCGAGGCCATCGGCCAGATGGCGGACGTGTCCATACTGGGCGATGAACTCACCGAATCCCTGGAATGGAACCGGGGGCGTATCCAGATCGACAGGGATGGCCGGACGGCCGTAGACTGGCTCTGGGCGGCGGGCGACATGGTCACGGGTCCCGACGTGGTGCATGCGGTTGCCGACGGTCACCGCGTGGCAGCGTCCATAGACAGTGTTATCCAGACAACAGAGAAACGGACATGAGTGAAATAGGCAAGAGTGGCAGGGAGCAACTGGAAGGCAAGAAGAGCATTGCCGAGATTCTCGATGTGGCCATTTCCTTCGAGAAGACAGCACGGGATTTCTACCGTGATCTTGCGCCGAAAGTGAGCAAGAATATCCGCTGGCTGGTGGAAGACCTGGCGATTGAGGAGCAGGGGCATTATGATCTGTTCAAATCGCTGAAAAGCCGCCCGGATATCGAAGCGCATTTGACCAGCGAAGTGGCAACGCCAGCCAGCGACGGAAAGTTTTCCGACGCAGTGCTGTTACCTGATCTGGGGGACAGTCCGGATGACCAGGAAGTCCTGCGCTATGCACTGTATCGCGAACACACGGCCATGGAACAGTACCAGTCGCTGGCGGAAACGGCGCCCGATGGCGCATTGCGGGACCTGTTTCGCTTTCTGGCCAAAGAAGAGACAGAGCACAAGAACGAGCTGGAAAAGCTGTACTACGAGGTCGTTCATTCCGGCGGAGTATAGGGAAACAGAACCCGCGCCGTTTTGCCGGACCGATGAAACTTTCCTGTTTGGACTTTTCCTGATTGGATATCGAGTATGAAATACAAAAGTCTTATATTGCTGTTTGTTGGTGGCTGCTGGATGCATCCTTCATTTGCCCAGGAGCTGGATGACTACCAACGTTGTCTGGTAGAGACGCTGGCTGACGCCGACAGTCGGATGACTGTGGGAGATATACGTGAGGCATGCAGGGAAAAACACCCTGGAATGCCAGCTGAGAATGACCAGGCAGCTGCCAGCACTTCAGCCGTTGCCCGGCGGATGATCCAGGAAAAAATCACGGAAGACAAAGCCTTTGTTCTGACGCCTTATCGTCCCAACTATATCCTGCTGGCGGCTTACAACGCGGCCGGGGTCAATGAACAGCCTTTCCAGGAAGCTTTTCCGGACAAGAAACCGGATTTGAACGATACCGAAGTCAAGTTTCAGATCAGTTTCAAGTTTCCCATCGTCAAGAACCTGTTCGGTGACAATGGCGACCTCTACGCGGCCTATACCAACCGTTCTTTCTGGCAGGTGTACAACACGGATTCTGCTCCCTTCCGGGAAACCAATCACGAACCCGAAGCCTGGTTGAGGTTCTATAATGACTTTGAGTTTCTGGGCATGAGAAACGTACTGAATGATATCGGCATCGTTCACCAGTCGAACGGACGGTCAGGCAGCCTCTCCCGCAGCTGGAACCGAGTCTATGCGCGTTTCGTGTTCGAAAGCGGCAACCTGGCCTTTGCCGTTCAGCCCTGGTACCGCATCAGGGAGAGCAAGAAGAACGACGACAATCCTGATATCGAGGATTACCTGGGGAACTTCGAATTTCAGGGGGCCTACAGGTGGGGTGCGCACGAGTTCGGTCTCATGTTCCGTAACAACCTGGATTTCGACGTGAACCGTGGTGCTGCCCAACTGGACTGGAGCTTCCCCATTCACGGACGCCTGCGTGGTTATGTGCAGTGGTTCAACGGCTATGGTGAAAGCCTCATCGACTACAATGAAAACGTCAACAGCTTTGGTGTGGGCGTCAAGCTTACAGACTGGCTGTAATACAGGCGCGTTCCTCAGGTCAGCAACAGTTCCATGAGGCGGAAATAGATTTTCGAAAGGTTCTCCAGATCATCCACGCCAACACATTCATTGACCTTGTGGATGGTGGCATTCAAGGGACCCAGTTCCAGCACCTGGGCGCCGGTTGGCGCGATGAATCGCCCGTCGGACGTGCCTCCTGAGGTGGACAGTTCTGTGCTGTAGCCCATCACATCCTGTATGGCCTGCTGTGCCGCATCCAGCAATGCGCCTTCTGCAGTGAGGAAAGGGGGACCGGACAACGTCCATTCGATATCGTAATCCAGGCCGTGGCGGTCGAGGATCGCTTCCACCCGCTGCTCCAGTTCCTCGTGCGTGGTTTCTGTGGAGAAGCGGAAATTAAACACGACTTCCAGCTCGCCGGGGATGACATTGTTCGCTCCGGTGCCTGCGTGGATATTGGAGATCTGGAAAGTGGTGGGCGGAAAGAAGTCGTTGCCCTGGTCCCACTCGGTGGCTGCCAGCTCGGCCAGTGCAGGCAGGGCTTTATGCACCGGGTTTCTCGCCAGGTGCGGATAGGCCACATGACCCTGTACCCCTTTCACTACAAGACGGCATCCATGAGAACCGCGGCGGCCGTTCTTGACCACATCGGCCAGCCTGTCGGTGGAAGAGGGCTCTCCCACCAGGCACCAGTCGATTTTCTCGTTCCGGGCCTCCAGGGTTTCGATGACCTTCACGGTGCCATTGGTTGCCGGGCCTTCCTCGTCGCTGGTGATGAGATAGGCAATGGAGCCCTTGTGATCGGGGTATTTTCCGACAAAGGCTTCGGTGGCGGTGATCATAGCGGCGAGAGAACCTTTCATGTCCGCTGCACCGCGACCATACAGCAGGCCATCACGGATGGTCGGTTCGAAAGGCGGTGAATACCAGGCTTCTTCCGGTCCGGGCGGAACGACATCCGTATGCCCGGCAAAGCAGAACAGAGGTGCCCTGTCACCGTGCCTGGCCCAGAAATTCTGTGTGTCGCCGAAATTCAGGGGCTCCAGCGTAAAACCCAGGGGCTCGAGCCTGTCCATCATCAGTGCCTGGCAGCCCTCGTCTTCAGGCGTGACCGAGGGGCGGCTGATCAGGTCTCTGGCCAGTTTCAGGGTTTCTGACATCAGAAATCCATACCCAGGGTGAACAGGACTGCGGAATTGCCGAGAAGGATGACATCGCCACCAAAGCCGTTTTTCTTGTAACCGAAGCTGGGAATTATGCCTGGCGCCCAGCCGTTGCTGCTGTTGAAGGGTATCTTGTCATCCCAGGGTTCCTTGTATCCATGAATCACCCCGGCAGTCAGTTTGAAATGGAAGTGCTGCCAGTCGTTGGGGAAATGCCAGGTCTTGCCACCATAGAGATACTGGGAGAACTGGCCGAAGGAATTGTCGAACATGGCCAGACCATAAAGCCAGTCGTTGGATTTATGTGCTTCCAGTGCGCCGAAAAGATTGGGGCCGTCGTGATCCTCGCTGGAGGAGTAGTGTACATAGGTGCCTATCTGAGCGTACAGGTGATCGTACTGGTACCATTTTTCATCGCTTTCCCCGGCGTTGACCAGGCTGGAGGACATGGCTGCCAGCAGGACAGCCAGAAAGAGTTTATTCTTCATTTTTCAAACAGCTCCGTGTAGTTTTTTTCGGAAAAACCGACTTCGATATGCCCGTCTTCGGTGATCAGCACGGGACGCTTGATGATGGAAGGGGTCTCCAGCATCAGCCGGAGGGCGCTGGCTTCATCGATGTTGTCCCGTTGCTCCTGTGTGAGCTTGCGCCACATCATGCCGCGGCGGTTGAGCAGGATTTCCCAGCCGACCTTGTCCGACCACTCGCGCAGGCGGGTTTCATCCACGCCTTCTTTTTTATAATCATGAAACACGTAACCGATGCCATGATCCGCCAGCCATTTGCGGGCCTTCTTCATGGTGTCGCAGTTGGGAATGCCGTAGACCTCTACCATCAGATATCCCGCAACAGCTCGTTGATGCCCACCTTGCTCAGGGTCTTCTCATCCACGCGCTTGACGATGACCGCACAGTACAGGCTGTATTTGCCGTCTTTGGAAGGCAGATTGCCGGATACCACCACAGAACCGGCGGGTACGCGGCCATACAGCACTTCATCGTTCTCGCGGTCATAGATGCGGGTGGACTGGCCAATGTAGACGCCCATGGAAATGACCGAGCCTTTTTCCACGATGACACCTTCGACCACTTCCGAGCGCGCACCGATGAAGCAGTTGTCCTCGATGATGGTGGGGGCGGCCTGCAGGGGTTCGAGTACGCCGCCGATGCCCACGCCACCCGACAGGTGCACGTTCTTGCCGATCTGGGCGCAGGAACCCACGGTGGCCCAGGTGTCCACCATGGTGCCGGAGTCCACGTAGGCGCCGATGTTCACGTAGGAAGGCATGAGCACACAGGACGGGGCGATATAGGCGCCCTTGCGCACGGATGCCGGTGGGACTACGCGCACGCCGCTCTCGCGGAACTCGCGGGCGTTGTAGTCCGCGTACTTGGAGGGCACCTTGTCATAGTAGTTGGTGAAGCCGCCCTTCATGAATTCGTTGTCGTTGATGCGGAAAGAGAGCAGTACGGCTTTCTTTACCCATTCATTGACCTGCCAGCCACCGTCTGTGGGCTGGGCCACGCGCAGGGTGCCTGCGTCGATCTGCTCGATGGTTTCCATGACGGCATCGCGCACCAGGGTATCCACGGTGCGGGGCGTGATGTCCGCACGCCGCTCAAAGGCTTCTTCGATAATGTTCTGCATGTCGCTCATGGTGATTGTTTCCTCAGTAGTAAGATTCGATAAGTTGTCTGATTCGGTTGGCGGCATCGATACATTCGTCCATGGGGGCGACCAGGGCCATGCGCACATGGTCCGCGCCCGGATTGATGCCATCGGCTTCGCGGGAAAGGTAGCTGCCTGGCAGGACGGTCACGTTTTGCCGGTCAAACAGCTGGCGGGCAAATTCCGTATCCGAACCGGGCGTCTGTGCCCACAGGTAGAAGCCGGCCTCAGGCTGCCGCACTGTCAGCTGCCCGTCGAGGATGCCCAGCACCGCGGCAAACTTTTCCTGGTAGGCGCGGCGGCTTTCCTCCACATGTTTTTCATCCTGCCAGGCCATGATGCTGGCGGCCTGGTGGTGGGGCGGCATGGCGCAGCCGTGATAGGTGCGGTAGCGCAGGAACTGCCCGAGAATCTCCCGGTCGCCGGCGACGAAGCCCGAGCGCAGCCCGGGTGCGTTGGAACGCTTGGACAGGCTGTGGAAGACCACGCAGCGTGAATAACTGTCATTGCCCGCATTGGCGGCAGCCTGCAGCAGCCCCACGGGGGGCTTGTCTTCATCGAAATAGATTTCCGAATAGCACTCGTCCGCCGCGATGACGAAGTCGTGCCGGTGCGCCAGTTCCATGAGCTGTGCCAGGGTTGTTTCGGGAATCACCGCGCCCGTGGGATTGTGTGGCGAGCACAGGTACAGCAGCTGGCAGTCGTCCCAGGTTTTTGCGTCCACGGCATCGAAATCCGGCATCAGGCTGGTGTCTTCGGTGCAGTTGAGAAATTCGGGCCGGGCGCCGGCCAGAAAGGCGGCGCCTTCGTAGATCTGGTAGAAGGGGTTGGGCATGAGCACCAGCGGATTGGGTTGGCTGCGGTCCACGATCGTCTGTGCGAAGGCAAACAGCGCTTCGCGTGTGCCGTTGACCGGCAGTACATGGTGTTCCGGATCCAGGTTGTCCTTGGGGAGCTGGAAACGGGTGCTGAGCCAGCTGCAGATGGTTTCGCGCAGCTCGGGTGCGCCTTTGGTCAGGGGATAGGCGGACAGGCCGTGCAGATGGGAAAGCACCGCTTCTGTGATAAAGGCAGGGGTAGGGTGCCTGGGTTCGCCGATGGACAGGGCAATATGATCCAGCGCCACAGGTGGATGGCAGCCTTCCTTGAGCAGGCGCAGTTTTTCAAATGGATAGGGCTGGAGTTTTTGCAGGTCGCTGTTCATACTGCGCGGGTGCCGCAGGGGGCTGCCCTGCCGGTCAGGTTCCGGAAAAGGGAGAATTATACAACAATGAAGCCGTTGCTGAGTCTGCTGTTCGCGGCCTCTTTCTGGGGTGTGGTCTGGTATCCACTGCGCCTGCTGCAGGATGCCGGGCTGAACGGCGCCTGGCAGATGCTGGTTGCCTATGGCAGTGCCTTTTCGGTGCTGGCGCTGTTGCGCTGGCCCGGTATCGCCGGGATGCAGGGGCAGTGGGGCAAACTGGCGCTGATGGCCGTTGCCGCCGGCTGGACCAACGTGGGATTTGTGCTCGCTATGCTGGATGGTTCGGTCGCCAGGGCGCTGATTCTTTTCTATATTTCTCCCTTGTGGACAGTGCTGCTCGGGCATTTCTTCCTGCACGAAAGGCTGCGCCCGGCAACCCTGCTGACCCTGCCCCTGGGGATGATGGGAGCCATCCTGATGGTCTGGCAGCCGCAGGTCAGCATGGCGTCTCTGAACCGGGCGGATCTGTACGCCGCAAGTGCCGGACTGGCCTTCGCCGTCACCAATGTCATCACCCGCGATCTCCAGCACTTGGGAACCCGGCAGAAAACCCTGGTTTCCTGGTTCGGCGTAATCTGTGTTGCCGGATTTATGCTGCTGCTCGGTGGGGAGCCTTTCCCCCAGGTTGCGCTGTCGGTCTGGCTGGGGAACATACTGCTGGGTGGCGTGGGTTTTCTCGTAACGACGCTGGCTGTCATTTATGGTATTTCCCGCATGCCTGTGCAGCGGTCGGCTGTGATTCTGCTGTTCGAGATACTGGTGGGCGCGCTCAGTGCCTGGTGGCTCGCGGGAGAGAATTTGCGTATGCTGGAATGGTTGGGCGGCGGGCTGATCATATTGGCAGGCCTCATCGCGATCACTCACGAGGACATACATGACTGACATCTGCTCGATACACCACGTAAGCATGATCATTTCCAGCACGGACAAGTCCCTGGCTTTCTACCGGGGATTGCTGGGGCTGGACACTGTCGAACGGCCGGATCTGCCGTTTCCCGGCATCTGGCTGAAAATCGGCGATCAGCAACTGCATCTGCTGGAACTGCCGAATCCCGACCCGGTCGACCAGCGCCCGGAGCACGGCGGCAGGGACAGGCATCTGGCTCTGTCGGTGCGGGATCTGGATGTGCTCGCCGCATCGCTGGAGGGGGCGGGAGTCAGCTACACGCGCAGCAGATCGGGACGGGATGCCCTTTTCTGCCGCGATCCAGACGGCAATGCACTGGAATTCATACAACAGGAAAAGTGAACCAGGAATGAAAAGAATACTCAAATGGATTGCCCTGTTGCTGGGCGTTGGCGTGCTGCTCGGAACGGCACTGGCGATACAGGTGGTTTTTTTCCGGCCTTTCGATATCCGTATCTTCTATGAAAAGATTTTTGTACAGCGGCTGCTGGAAGATCCGGAGCTGCTTACCCAGCTTGGCCTGGTGGAACAGTTCGGTATCAACGGACACAATGCCCGCCTGACCGATGCATCCCCAAGACAGACAGAGAAAGCCAGTGCATGGATGCGTGAAAGCCTGAATCAGCTGCATGCCTACAACCGTGCAAAGCTGGATGAGAACGGGCGCCTGTCATACGATGTTCTCGACTATTACCTGACATCATCCGTTGCCGGTGACAAATACCGATATCACAATTATCCCGTCAACCAGATGTTCGGTGTACAGAGCCAGCTGCCCACTTTCATGGCAACCCTGCATCCTCTGACCAGCAAGGAAGATGCGGACTACTATATTCAGCGTCTGTCGCTGTTTCCAGAAAAGTTTGACCAGGTGCTGGAAGGACTGAAGCTGCGTGAGACCAAGTACATACTGCCACCCAAGTTCGTGGTGGAAAAGGTACTGGCCGAGATGCGCAATTTCATCGGCAAGGCGCCGCAAGAGAACATACTGTTCACCAGTTTTGCCAAGCGTCTCGAAAAGATCGACGCGCTGGACCAGACCACCCGCGAACGGCTACTCGGCAATGCAGAAGCGCAGATACGCCAGGCTGTCTATCCTGCCTATGAAAGCCTGATCGCTTACTTCAAGGGGTTACAGCAAAAAGACCTGAACAACAACGGCGTGTGGAGCCTGCCGGATGGCGATGCCTATTACGACTGGGAAGTGCGCAGCAACACGACCACCGACCTGACTCCCGAGGAAATACATGCCTTGGGGCTCAGGGAAGTGCAGAGAATCGAAAAAGAGATGAACGACCTGCTGCAGGCTCAGGGCTACACTGAAGGCAGCGTGGGCAAACGGCTGGCGGCACTGGCCAAGGAACCCCGTTTTCTCTATCCCGACAATGAGCAGGGGCGTGAGCAGATCCTTCGGGACTATCAGACCCTGCTCGATGACATCGATGCGCGGCTCGATCCCTATTTCGACGTTC
>DRLF01000009.1 GCA_011051425.1 Thiolapillus brandeum
GGAAGCCGGCCGCAAGAAACAGGCCATCAACCTCCTTGAACAAAGCGCACACAAATTTCCATTGAGCTATCCCCTGCAGGTAACGCTGGCCGAGTTCTATCTGCGCGCTGGCCTGGCCGACAAAGCCTACAAGAAGCTGAAGCTGTTGGCATCCCTGCAACCGGAGAATACTCAGACTTACAAACTGCTGGCGCAGGCAGCAGCCGCGCTTGGCAACAAAGCCGAAAGCCATGAGTTCATGGCCATGCACTATTATCTGATGGGTGCACTGGAAGCTTCACTCATGCAATTGAAAATCGCCTTGCGCGAACCAGGGCTGGATTTTTACCGCACGGCCAGACTCGAATCACAACTGAAAAAAGTGCAGCTGGAAATAGATGAACTGAAAAAGGAACACGACAAATAAAGCACCGGCCGTTACCACTCTTCTCACGCTTTTCTTTCTGGAAAGTCAAAAAATGCTGAAAATAACGCGATATTTTGCTGTTTACGTCAACTGAAACCACTTTTTCACTATGGCAACAAAAAATATTATGCTAAGTTTCGCTACGGAATTACCCGAAAACACGAGGAGAGTAATCTGATGGTAAAGAAGACCACCAAAAAAGTTGCTGTTCAAGCAGCTCCGAAAAAGTTGACCGCCATTGCCAAGAAGCAAACCAAGAGTGAAATTCTGACCGCTATCGCTGAAGACACGGGTTTATCCAAGAAGGATGTTGCCGCCGTGTTCGCTTCCCTGGGCGATCTCATTACCAGACATATCAAGAAGCGCGGCTCCGGTGAATTTGCCATTCCCGATACCGGCGTCAAGATCCGCCGTGTGAAAAAGCCTGCCCGCAAAGCGCGCATGGGCCGCAACCCGGCAACCGGTGAAGCCATGAAAATTGCAGCAAAGCCAGCCAGCACTACCGTCAAGGTTACTGCGCTGAAGGCACTCAAGGATGCTGTGTCCAGATAATCTGTAACAAAACGCTAACGCCCGAACAGGAAAAGCCGGCATCAGCAGTGATGCCGGCTTTTTTTATGGTGATTTCTACAGTTGGCGCAAAGTCAGCACACCATCACGCTGGATCAACTCCAGCTTCTTGAGGAAGCTCATGCCAAGCAGTACCTGGTCTGCAGGTTTCAGATCCGGCAGGATCGTGGCCCGCACATTGCGCAATTCTATGACGCCCAGCTTCACTCGATCCAGCGTGGTCTGCCATACAGCCACCACACCATTGGCCGTATGACTGAAAGCCCCACCCCGCTTTTCCAGGCCCAACCGGTCCGCCAGCGCTTCCGATACGGCAACGTCTGTCGCACCCGTGTCGAGCAGGAAAACCACCGGATAGCCATTGATCGTTCCGCTGGCGACATAATGCCCCTGTGCATTGCGTTCCAGCACGACTTCCCTGACGCCCTGCTCAGATACCCTGCCGCCGGGATTGCTGTTGGGGTTCTCCCGCCGCTCCAGCACACCGCCAAAGAACAGTGTAAGCAGCGCCAGCAGCAGGAACCAGGCGGCAAAGATCATGCCCTTGCCCAAACCCTGCCCCGGTGGAGATGCCATTGGCTTGCTGCTTCAGTCCTGTCTGTACTGCGATCAGGATCCCGAGGACAGCTGACGGTGAGGACGGATCATCGGCCGCTGATCACGCCCCCTGGGCATGTACATGGTCTGGCGGAACTGCCGGCGATAGTGGACTACGGCGCTCTGACCATTGGCCATCACGTCGAACACCTTCCAGCCATCCTTCGCCTTGTAGAAACGGAAATCCAGGCGTGTGGGATAACCCTGCGGCCCGCGGATCGCGGTGGTCACCACGCCGGTGCGGGCATTGGGATGCATACGCTGTGAAACGACGTTGACCGTCTGGTTGTTGTAGCTGACCAGGCGCTGCACCATGGTAGAAAGGAACTCCTCTTTGATACGCTGCGCCATGCGGCCGCGCTGACCTTCGCTCATGTGGCGGTACATGTTGCCGGCTGCGGATTTGGCCATGTAGGCAAAATCGAAATAGGGCGCCACTTCGTTGTCCAGGTATTTCCGCAGGGAATCTGTATCCAGGTTCTTGCTGTGCAGGCGCTTGAGCAGGCGCCCCATCCCTTCCTCCAGCACTGCGGCAGGGCTGCCCTTGGTAAACGCCGGTGCTGCCGGCGGTGGCATGGGCGCCATCTGCCGGGGCATGGGTGGCGCATAACCGTAAGCAGGCATCGCTGTACCCGGCTGTGCCTGGGCAACACCCATGCTCACTGCTGCCAACAAAGTAAATACTGTTCTTTTCATTGTCTCTTCCTCCTCTACTGTGAATCTTGCTTCACGCCAGGACTCGCGTCGGGCGCAGCTGTTAACTGGTAATCTTACGATAGATATCAGAAACCTTTAAGGGCAGTTTCGCCACATCATCCAGCACAACGTAGTTGGCCCGGCCGTACATGTGGGGCAGATAGTCCGCACCCTCCCTGTCGATGGTGATGCAGAACGGGTGAATACCGGCAACCCGCGCTTCGAACAGGGCCTGGCGGGTATCTTCGATGCCATATTCCCCGCGATAGTAATGATCATAGTCATCCGGCTTGCCATCAGAAAGGGTAATCAGCAGCTTGGTCCGGGCTTCCACTTCTTCCAGCATCCGTGTGAAATGCCGTATGGGCGCGCCCATGCGTGTGTAGTCCTTGGGCTCGATGGCGCTGATATTGGCCCTGACAGTCTCATCCAGCGGTTCATCAAAGGTCTTGATACGATACACCTCGCAACGTTTTCTCGCCCAGCCGGAAAACCCGTAGATGGCATAACGGTCACCCAGTATCTGCAGGGATTCAACCAGCAGCACCAGCGCCTCCCGTTCAGCCTCGTTGATCCAGCCCTTGGTGGAACCTGACATGTCCACCATGAACAGCACGGCGATGTTGCGTTCGTCCTTGTGCATGCGGGTAAATACCCGTTCCGACATTTCCATGCCGGACTGCATGTCCGCCAGGGCTTCCACGAAAGCATCTATATCGATATCTTCACCGTCCGGCTGGCGGCGCAACATCCTGTCCTCACCGCGCAACACTTCGAACGTACGATGCAGGGAGTGTATCAGGCCGCGGTATTTTTCTCTGGTCCTGCCATAAAATCCGGCATCGCCAGGCTGCAGGCTGAGCTCTCTGAGCACACACCAGTTCTTGCGGTAATGCTGTCGTCCGAAATCCCATTCATCATAAAAAAATGCGCCTTCTTCATGGTACACACCGCCCCAGACATCATCCGGATCGAGACTTTCATCTTCCAGCAGGGAAGGATCGTATTCACCCTCACCCGCCGGCACCAGATAGTCTTCGGGAATTTCCGTCAGATCCAGCTGTATGGAGGTGATAAGTTGCCTGACATGTTCCGGGATGGGCATGACCTGGTCGGCAACGATGAGCTCCAGCTCCGGTAATTCATCGGGATCGGCAGGGTGTTCATTTTCCTGCAGGCTGAATTCGGGCAGCTGCTCCTCCGGAGCGTCCCCCCACAGCTCATCTGCCAAGACCCGCAGCGCATCCCGGAAACGCGCCTTATCCCGCAACAGGCGCAATTCTCTGGCCTGCCATGCCTTGACCGGATCCATACCGCCGGCATAGCAGGGCAATGCCGGTGGTGCCTGGGTACAAATCCGCGACAACAGCCGCAGGCTGTCATGCACGCTGGACGACAGATCCTGCAGAACCCCGGTTTCCTCGGGCAGGGAAGCGGCCCAATCGCCGTCGCCCAGCCTGTTCTGCAATCGGCGCATCTGGCGAAAAAGCCCCGGCAGATCCCGTTGCAGGTGTGCGTCCAGACGCAGGGTTTCCAGCACCTGAAACCATTGCAGGGAGCGCAGTGGATCGTCGCAGCTGCTCAGAACAAGCTGTGGATCGACATTCAGCGTACCGTAGCGGGTATGCGCCCAGAGATGTACCGCTATCGCCTTGTAGAGCTGGAAGTTCTCCTGTTCATTTTCCAGGCGCGCGAGCATTTCCGGCAGACACAGCACCTCTCCATCCGTCCAGGCGTCACTGTCCTCTTCGATGCTCAGTTTGCGCCCCGACAGCCCCTGGATAAACGGCCCGAGAACCGGGCTGACCTGTTCCAGCAGGGCGGCGTTGGCCCGCAGGTGACCAACCTCCATGAATCCCTGCAGGTTCTTGATGACCTCCATGGCCGGGTGCAGACCGGAACTGTCATAGGTGTCCATGGCGTAGAGGCACCAGGCGGAGATCATCTCGTCATCCATGATCTTCATCGCTGTTTTCGCACGGCTGGCGAATTCGAACGCCAGCTGAATATTGGTGCTGGAAACACGCCGCGCCCACTGCAAGGCGAAGTGCTGCTGTTCCGCCGGCAGCGAAACAAGTTCCTCGGCAATGGTGTCGGTATGCAGGAAAGAGAACTCCACCTCCAGAATCTCGTCCAGCTCCTGACGGATTTTCTCCTCCGGCAGCCCTTGCTCAGCCATGGGAACCTGCCTTCATTCGTCTGAGAACCTGCGGGCGATCGTCCTGAAATCCTCTGCCACCGCCTGCAACGCCCGAACGACTTCGGGGTCGAACTGGCTGCCACTGTGATCCAAAATATAGGCCATAGCCTGCTCGTGGGTGGAGGCATCCTTGTAAACCCGCCGGGATATCAGTGCATCGTACACGTCCGCCACCGCCATGATCCTCCCTGACAAGGGAATATCTTCACCCGACAGACCCCGCGGATAACCGCTACCATCCCATTTCTCATGGTGTGTCCAGGCTATCTCTGCCGCCAGTTGCAGGAAATGATTGTCTCCCAGCTTCGCTTTGGCATGCATGAGTGCATCCTTCCCATGTTCTGCATGCTTTTTCATCTCCTCGAATTCTTCTGAGGTCAGCCTGCCCGGCTTGAGCAGAATTTCATCCGGCACACCGATCTTGCCAATATCATGCAGGGGAGCAGACCGGGCCAGCAATTCAACGGCTGAATCATCGAGGCAGGCGGCACCGGCTGATGTCTGCTGCAGCTGTCTGGCCAGCAAATGCACATAGTGACGGGTCCTGATGATGTGATTGCCGGTCTCGTTATCCCTGTATTCAGCCAGCGATGCCATGGTGTCCACAGTCGCTTCCTGGGTCAGTTCCAGCGCGCGACTGCCTTCACGCAGCGCCAGCAGCGTACCCTCCAGATTGCTGAGCAATCGTCCAATGATGAATACCAGAATGAGCGAGAGTGCCAAATAGTTGCTGCAGATGACCACGAACAGCGCCAAGCCATCGCGCAGCAGAGGTGTCAGACCCGGTTGGAACAGTGTGTCCCCCAACCCAAGGAAGACTACCAATACGGTGCTCAGAGTTGCCGTCAAGTAGCCGTTGCGGCTGTCCAGCAGCAAGGTGGCCAACACCGGTGCCAGAAACAGCCACAGCCAGCCCGCTCCCTGATTCCCGGTGATCGCCAGCAATGACAGGGCAAGAAATTCAATCAGAAACAGCAAGCCATAGACCCGGGCACGATAGGAAAGGGGCCGGTAACAGACAAGAAACAGTAACCAGAGGTAAGCCAGGGAGTCGATCATCACAACAGACCACAAACCGATCTGGCCTGCCAGCACCACACCCAGCAGATAGGGGAACAAAAGTACTACCGCTCCCACCCCCAGGACGCCGTATAAAATCTTTTCCTGGGCGCAACGCATGGAACTGCAGCTCGCGCTCATATGGCGCTCTATGTAGCGATGCAGTTTCTCACTGAAAAAATTCATTCCTGGATATTCAGCCGGAGTTCATCCCACAGATCATCGATATGTTTCTTTACATCTGCATCCATGACAATGGGCCGCCCCCATTCCCTGTCCGTTTCTCCCGGAAATTTACTGGTGGCATCCATGCCCATTTTAGAGCCCAGGCCCGATACCGGTGAGGCGAAGTCCAGATAGTCGATGGGCGTATTCTCCACCAGGGTTGTATCACGGGCCGGATCCATGCGTGTCGTCATGGCCCAGATGACATCATTCCAGTCGCGCACATTCACATCATCATCGGTGACGATCACGAACTTGGTGTACATGAACTGGCGCAGGAAGGACCAGACACCGAACATGACACGCTTGGCATGGCCAGGGTACTGCTTCTTCATGCTCACTACCGCCATACGGTAGGAACAGCCCTCGGGTGGCAGGTAGAAATCGGTGATCTCGGGAAACTGTTTCTGCAGCAGGGGAACGAAGACTTCGTTCAGGGCAACACCCAGGATGGCGGGCTCGTCCGGCGGGCGGCCCGTGTAAGTGCTGTGATAGATGGGATGCTCGCGGTGCGTGATGCGCTCGATGGTGAACACGGGGAAATCATCCACTTCATTGTAATAGCCGGTGTGGTCACCAAATGGCCCTTCCGGCGCCATATCTTCGGGATGGATCACACCTTCGAGCACATACTCTGCTGATGCGGGCACCTGCAGGTCGTTGCCAAGGCTTCGGGTAACATCCGTGCGCGATCCGCGCAGCAGGCCAGCGAAAGCGTATTCCGACAGGGTATCGGGAACCGGCGTGACCGCAGCCAGTATGGTAGCGGGATCCGCACCCAGTGCCACGGAGACGGGAAACGGCTCGCCGGGATGGGTTTCCTGCCATTCACGAAAATCCAGAGCACCACCACGATGGGCCAGCCAGCGCATGATGACACGGTTGCGCCCGATGACCTGCATGCGATAGATGCCCAGGTTCTGCCGTGACTTGTGGGGTCCGCGGGTAATGACCAGACCCCAGGTGATCAGCGGACCGGCATCATCCGGCCAGCAGGTTTGCACCGGTATACGGGAAAGATCGACTGCTTCCCCCTCAACAACAACCTGCTGGCAAGGCGCTGACTTGCGCTCCTTTGGCGCCATGTCCAGCACCTTGCGGTACAGGGGAAGCTTGCCCCAGGCATCCCTCATGCCCTTGGGTGGATCCGGCTCCTTGAGCATTGCCAGCAGCTTGCCGACTTCACGCAGGGCTTCCACCGATTCCTCACCCATGCCCATGGCCACCCGATGGGTGGTGCCGAACAGGTTGGTCAGCACGGGAACATCATGCCCGCGCACATTCTCGAACAGCAGGGCCGGACCGCCCGCCCGCAGGACCCGGTCGCTGATCTCAGTCATTTCGAGCACCGGATCGATTTCCACGGCTATGCGCCGCAGCTCACCCTGTGCTTCCAGCTGACTGATGAAATCTCTGAGGTCCTGGTATTTCATGCCGACAGGTTCTCCCGATTAAAAAAATAGAAATGAAAACAACCCCGCCTGGGTCTTATTTATTAACCCGGGCACCAAATATATCGCCCTCAGCCGCCCGGTCTGCGCTGGTGGCAAGACATCAATACGCCGCTGTAGTCATTCTACAGCAAGTATTGATAACGCAGCTCACCGGCGCAGACCGGGCGGCCTGTCTTACAGTATCAATTGGTCAGGTGCTTCAAACAGGACGTGTATCGGTGTTGCGGCTTTTGACAAGGGCTTGCCATTGACTGCAAGCCACGCCTTGATACACGTCCTGTTTGAAGCACTGAGGACGACATATTTGGCACCCGGGTTAATCAACACACAACACACGATAACCATGAGGACATTACCATGAAAACTCTGCTTACCTTTTCAGCACTCGCACTTGTCAGCAACATGGCCTTTGCCGAAACTTTCCAGTACGAGCGCCAACTCGCCAGTGAAGATCTGGATCCCAATATTCCCAGCCTGTCACAGGGTATCAGCAATCCTGCAAAATCGGTGCAACAACCCCGTGTTTCCCTGTTCGACACTTACCGTGGCAACCCGGATACGCAAGTGGGTCCTGTCGAACCGGGCAGCATGCCCGTGACACGGCATAACCATATCTTCACTGCTTACGATATGCTCATCGAGACCACCCCGGATCTCGAAGTATAGAATCACAGGCTTCTGTCTTCCGGTATCAAACCGGAAGGCGGCTTGTCTCACCCGGCTGTCCGCAGCCAGTTCAGACGTTCGCGCATACCTGCATCTTTCAATCCATGACTGTCCAGCAACGCCTGCATATCTTCTGTCAGAAGCCTGCGCTGATCGATGTCAAACAGCTCCAGTGCCGGGCGCACGAAGTCTTCCGGATCTGTCAGCAGTACTGCTGACAGCTCGTCTGCCTCTATGACACTCTGGGGGTGCAACAGGTCGGCGACCAGGGGAGATTCGAGCAACGCAAAATGGGTCTTTCTCGCCAGTGATTCTTCAGCCAGTTCCTGCTCCGCCAGGGAATCACCCGCCGCATTTCGCTGTACTGTCGCCATGATCACATCGATAAGCTGGGCAATGGCCTGCTTGTTTGCCGACTGGTTGTCAGTCAGGCCACAGGCCTGCTCGTAGTGTTTCTCCAGTTCCGACTTGAGATCCAGGATCACCTCGGTTTCTTCGTTGGGCTTCAGCGTTGCCGCCTTTCCCACCAGTTGCCGTAAAGACTGCAGAAACACCAGCAGTTCTTCATGATCCATGCGCTGAACATCCAACAGGTCTTCATCGCTGAAATCCTGAATCGGGCGGGGAAAAAGCACGTTGTCCAGCTTGCGGATGAAATGGCGCTCGTGCCGTCCCGGCCGCTCGCTGAAGGCAATTCGAACCATTATTTGAAGACGGGAATCAGGTTGGTACGAACCCAGTTGCCCGTGTCAGGATAATATTTCCAGCTCTGCTGA
>DRLF01000010.1 GCA_011051425.1 Thiolapillus brandeum
CGTATGACAGGTGGAACACTCGATGATGGGGCCTGCATGACCCTGAAGATCCATGGCTGCCTTGTTGTCATTGGAGAACGGGTTCTTGTTCGGCCAGATAGCATGGGTGCTGCCGTGACAGTTTTCACAACTCAGATCGCCGTGACCCTTGTCACCCGAGCCACTCAGACGGTACAGCGCTTCTGTAGTGGCAAAACGTGAGTTGGGATAATCCAGCAGCGCCAGCGTCGTACCACCGCCGTTGAAGACATGGTCCGATTTTTTGTAGGTCATCTGCAGGCGCAGACCATCCAGATTGCCCATGCTATCTACATTGTTGACCAGCACATCCTGCAGCTGGTTGTTGTTCTGCAGTTGCGCCACCTGCATCACATCACCCACATGACAGGACTGGCATTTGGGTTCTGATGCCCAGGAAACACGCTTGTTCAGGTTCGCTCCTGCCGGGAAAGGCGTGCTGGCAAAGTTTTCAGTAAAGTCATCACCTACCTGGGTCATCTGACCATGGCAGTCCTGACAGACCGTACCCGAACCGCCCATGGCGCCACGCAGACACTTGGTACGCTTGCCGGGGTGACAGTTGTAGCAGGTCTCACCCAACAGGGCATCCACGTCCAGGTTGCCACGCTTGTCGGGAGGCGGCATCACCGGGAACAGACTGCCATAGAGGTTGGGATCGACATTGGGCAGATTGCCGTGCACGCTGTGCATGGCGCGGGACATACTGATGTGCTGTGTCTGCTCCTTGCCATTGTCATCGTTCGGACCCAGGTGAGCGAGATCCAGCGCCGGCGAATAGTGACAGTTGGCACAGACCACGTTTGGCGTGCTGCCATCAGCATTGGTGCCGTCATCGTTCACCGGTGCAATGCTGGTGCCGTTCTTGTGATCGTGCAGGCGCATGATATTGATCTTGGCCGCATTGATCACCTGCTGCTCAGGCGTTGCTCCAAGCACCATGCTTGCATCCGTCAGGAAGTTGACATTGGAGGAATACTTGAAGTTGGCAATATCATCGCAAACCAGCGTATTGGTCTTGTCATAATCACAGACATTCTGGGTTGCGTGACAGATGGCACAGTCCGCTTCCGACGCCACGGGAGTCACTGCATCCACCGAGGCCAGCACCTTGCCGCTGCTGTCCTTTGCCTCGACCCGCATCAGCGGATAGGCATTGGTACGCCCCTGATCATCGATGTAACCGGTGGGAATGCCCTCAGCAGTGAATCTGCGGAAGTCCCTGACGGTGTAGCCGAAGGGGAAATTGATGAAGAAAGGATAATCCTTCACATAGCCATGGAAAGGCTTCTCCTGATTGGCCGTGTAAGGCGCACTCTTGCCCGGCATTTCCGCCTGTTCCGCGGTAAGGTTACCCGGATTCAGCAGATAGAATTCTTCCACGTCGGGCGCCGGCAGACCGAGGTCCGGTTCGAAGGGGAACGCCGCGAGAATACCGGGAGGATACAGTTTTTCATAAGCCAGGAAACCAATGGCCAGTCCCGTGGGTCCGCCCGCAATGTCCCAGAAATTGGACTTGAATATACCGTTGAGCAGATCATTCTGATTGGTACTGGTCAGGGAATCCGTCGCGATGGGCGGCAGATTGGGCTTGTTCGGATCGATGATATTGGAAGGCACCGCCCTGTAAGTAAGGTGGATACCATCCGCAGGACTCATCAGTTCGGGCTCCTGTCCCTTTCTCAACACCTGTGCATTCAGCACATTATAGGGAGGGAGAATGCTGAACATGCGGTAATCCTGATCGGCGCAGTGCATGCCCAGGTCATTGGCTGCCAGCACCGTGTAGTTGCCTGCCACGGGTGGTGGCGGCGGAGGTGGCGGGGGTGGATTGCCATTGCCGTCGTCACAGTCCTTCGGTGAATTCTTCACATCTTTTTCAACGGCAGGAGCACCTGCCGACTGGGCACGTACCCGGCAAGGCACTGTCCCACTGATGCTGGCCTTGATTTTCCATTTACCGGATTTGACCGTGGTCTGCCCAAGCACCTGCCCCGAAGCTGCAGACAACAGCGTCACTTTCTGACCGTTGCTGCCCTGCCCCTTGGCTTTCAGCTGGGATTTGTCGCTCTTCCACTTCGCCTCCTTGATACTCAGGGAATACTGCGTATCCTTGTCCTTATCTTTATCCTCGTCATCATCGCCCTGGGGGACAGAGACGATCAGATCAAGACCATCTGCCAACACATAGCCGGGCATGGCAAAACCAAGCAGCAATAGCGCCAGGGCAAGGCGCTGTATTATCAATAGGGGTTTCATGGGGATGATCCTCCGAATCCGGTAATTTCGTGTTGGCAAGTATGTACGAACCAGATTAAGCAAAGATTAAGAAAACCCAGAGTTTCGCGCGGATTGTCCGCCAGGGACAAAACGCCTATGCTTGCACAACAGCAACCCCAAATTCCGACGACAGGAGTCCTTTTCATGCGCCTACTCCACACCATGCTGCGGGTCGGAAACCTGCAAAAATCCATTGATTTCTATACAAATATCCTGGGCATGCACCTGCTTCGCCAGAAAGACTACCCGGACGGCAAATTCACGCTGGCCTTCTTGGGCTACGGCGACGAATCCGAAAACACCGTACTCGAACTGACCTATAACTGGGGTGTGGAAGATTACGATCCGGGCACAGGTTTCGGTCACATTGCCGTCGCCGTGGATGATGTCTATGAAGCCACGGAAAAAGCCCGGCAGCAGGGTGCGAAGATTCTGCGCGAGGCCGGGCCCATGAATGCGGGAACAACCATCATTGCCTTTCTCGAAGACCCTGATGGCTATCAGATTGAGCTGCTGAACGACCGCCGGGAGAGTGAATGATGGATGACTGGACACCGATCATCGTCCTTTCCCTGGTGGCCACCGTCATCGGCCTGCAGCTGCTCTGGCGGCACAAGGCACTGCAGAGCAAGGGGCAGTCCACTGCTGTACTGAAAGAGGCAATTCCCCAGCTGGATGAACAGACTCCCGGACTGGTTTTCTGCTACAGCCCTTCCTGTGCTCCCTGCAGGAACATGCTGCCAGCGATCGATGAACTTGCCGCAGACCATCCCAATATCCACAAGCTGGACATCAGCGAGCACATGGACCTGGCCCGGGAAATCGGCATCCGCGCCACCCCTACCACCCTGCTGACCGGCAAGGGCAGTATCAGCCGCGTTATTCTGGGCGCGAAAAGCCCGAGCAGCCTGCGCAAACTGCTGGATTCATCCCAACCAGGACAGTGAAAACCCCGTATCCGCGCTTTTTCAACCCTGCTGCGCCGCATCCAGGGTCATGGTCACCACCCTGATCAGCCTGTCCTTGTGCTCGGCGGGCAGCCGCGACAGATCATTGATGCGATCCGGCAGGGATTCCACCACCGGCCGCAGTTCCTGCAGCAGCCTGTCCAGGGTCGTGATGCGCAACCCCAGGCTGGCGGTAAAACGCTCCAGGGCCAACCGCAAGTGGACGGGGTTGCCGTTCTCATCCAGATCGCCATAACCTCCGAAAGACATGGGGGCGAGCATGTTGTGGATGCTGTAGGCGCGCATGGGCGTGGGATCGTAAACAGGCGAAAATCCATAGGCGGCATGCTCACCCGTGAGGGACAGGTTTTCCAGATGCAGATCCCCGTTGCCGCTGAACAGGGCCAGCAGCAGGCGCTTGAGCAAATGCCTGGCCGCCTGTTTCTTGTCCGCAAACAGGGGAAAACGGGCCAGC
>DRLF01000011.1 GCA_011051425.1 Thiolapillus brandeum
CCAAGGTAGTTGAGTTCCTTGAGGTAGGTGCTCAGGGGAATGTCATCATGGGACAGGCGGGCCAGGGACTTTTCAGCTTCTATCAGGCTGCGCTTGTTGATCAGTCCGGTGCCGTAAGCGGCAGTTGCCGCCTGCCTTATCCAGCTGATGCGATGCTGGCGCGTGGCCTTTTTCATGGCTTTGCGCAGCGCAGTGCCCTGGCGGAAATTATCAGCCTCTACCGCCAGGCTCAGGTCTAGCACCCGCAACCGCGCTGAATGACTGTGTATCCGTGGTAGTGCATCGCGCAGTTCCGCCAGCAGCTGGGCGGTGGCGGCGTAGCGGTGTTCGGGATAAGGATTGGCTTCATAGCCTTTGGCAGCATCGGTCAGTAGTTTCTGCAGCCAGTGTGCCCCGGAGAAAATTCTGGCGTCCTTGCGCAACAGTTGCGGAAGCGGCAATGCCCTGTACACCTTATCGATTTCTTCGGCGAGGGCCAGGTATTTCTGCGGCTCCTTCTGTTTCGCTGCATATTGTCTTACACGTTCTGCATCGCCGGCATCCGGGGAACCGTGGATCTTTACGCGCAGATCATGAAAATGCCTGTCCTGCTCCGCCAGGGAGGCGGCCATCTGCCGGACTTTCTGCACCGATGCCGTATCTTCGCCATGGGGCAGCATGCGAACACCTGTGCGCAAGCCAGCGAAACGGGGACCGATCCATTCCTTTTTGCCTGCCATGGCGGTGAGCAGTTTGCGCGCACCTTCACGTTCGTCTTCTTCCTGTATGGCGCCACGGTAGAACAGGGCCTTGCGCAGGATCCAGCCGTCATCGGCAGTGATGAGGTATTTCTCGATCAGCAGCTGGTTGTAGCGGTCGACAAAGTCCGGTGAGTCCAGGAGTCTTTCGATGTCCACGCCGGCCAGGAGGTTGGCGATCCAGTAACCGTTTTCCCGCAGGGTTCGGGCTTTCTTGCCCAGGGCGCCGTGTTCTACACCACCACCGTGCCTGGAACAGGCATAAGCCTTGGCCGGATAGACGCTGCCATCATTGCAATACCACTTGATACCCTCACTGAACGGTCCCCTGGAGGCGCTTTTCATTTCCTGTATCCACTGGCGATATTTCACGGTATCCCCGGCCAGGCCGGTACCGGTCACAAAACCGCAGACAAGGAAAAGGAGAATGGTGATGTGCCTGAATGGAGACGGGATCATGGTGATGTCTGCTGAAGGAAGTGGAAACGAGAGGCCCGGCGGAAAAATCCGACCGGGTCTGGTTTGCTTGGCGTTACCGCTGGCCCCTGTTGCCGAAGCTGTTGCTGGGGATGAGCAGGAGACAGAGAAAGACGATGGTCTGCAAAGCCGAAGATGCCATACTGGGCGTCATCTGTCCGACACCGTCGATCATGGTCATCTCGCCGGGAAAGAGCGTGCCGACCACGCCACCAATAACAGCCAGGATCAGCAAGGTCGTCCATCCCCACAATCCCATGTCACGAATGCGTTTGGCTGCAATATTCATGGAAGCGAAGGCCAATGCCAGCATGAAGACGACCATGAAAAGCATGAAGGGTAGGCCGAGTTTTTCGGTCAGCGTGACCTGGATCTGCTGGAGGTTACCGTTCATGATTTGCTCGGTCATACTCATCAGTGCGACCACACCGAACATGACGCCAAACATGATGACAGTGATTAGCAATGCGTAGCCTAGGTAGGGCAGGCGCGCCAGGCGACCGTTGCTCACGTCGCCAAAAAGTGCTTTGAACATTGGATTCTACCTCGCTTACTTTTCCAGTCCCGTATCAGGGTCGGTGGGCTTGGCGTTCTTGACTGCGTTCTTGACACCTTCTTTTGCCTCATGGGCAGTTTCCTTTACCGCATCACCGGTTGCTTTTCCGGCTTCCTTCCATTTTTCCTGGCTTTCATCCGAACATCCGCCGATGCCTAGGAGGCTGAAGCCGAAAACTAGAGAAAATAAAATCATTGATATCTTTTTCATCGTACTGGTTCCTTGATAGTTGAAGTAGAGATTGACAAAATTGTTATAAGGTTCTCGGTGTGAGAACTTTGGTTCCCAGTGTATCCGGGATTATTTTGTATTCGATTGCTACGCCGGAAATTTTACAGCAAAATAGCTTTTCTTAAATATGTATCCCCTATATTTTTCATTATCGTTGTTCATGGAAGATGAATAACTGCATAAATATGATATTAAATTGCCAAAGGAAGCTTCATGTCAGCGTCATTGAACCCGTTCAGATATGTAAGGAAGCAGGAGCTTTCACTGTCGCTGCTGATGTTCAGTTATTTCTTCCTGGTGATCACCGGTTTCTGGGTACTCAAGCCCATAAAGAAAAGTCTGTTCATCGAGTACTATGACCAGTCCGGCGTGGACCTGTGGGGCTGGATGCTGACGGCTTCCCAGGCAGAACTCGTTGCCAAGATCCTGAACATGGTGGTGGCATTCGGAGCGGTCATCGTCTTTACCATGCTGAGCCGCAAACTGCACAGGCAGCAGTTGACCAACGTATTCTCACTGTTCATCATCATTTGCCTGGCCGGTTTCAGCCGCATGCTGCTCCAGCCGGATGACCTGACTGTCTGGATCTTTTATCTCTTTGGCGACCTGTTCAGTACCCTGATGGTGGCGACCTTCTTCGCCTTTCTCAACGACAGCATGACCCCGGATTCAGCCAAGAGGCTGTACGGCATCATTGGCCTGGGAGGCGTTGCCGGAGGCGTCTTCGGCAGCACTTTCGTGACCATCTGGGTGGTGAGTGTATCGCGGGAAGCCTGG
>DRLF01000012.1 GCA_011051425.1 Thiolapillus brandeum
AAAATGGCGCTTCTGTCGTGCCACCCCCGCAGAGGAGCGGGTAGTTGTCTGCAACGCAGACGAAGGTGAGCCCGGTACCTTCAAGGACAGGGTGCTTTTGCAATATTTCTTTGACCGGCTCATCGAGGGGATGCGGCTGTGTGCCGTAACGATCGGTGCTGCTACAGGTTTTATCTATTTGCGAGGGGAATACCGCTATCTGCTTCCGGCTCTGCAGTCACAGCTGGAAGCCTGCCGCAGGCAGGGGCTGCTGGGCGGGGATTTCGATATCCAGATTCACCTGGGTGCTGGGGCATACATCTGTGGAGAGGAGTCTGCACTGCTGGAATCTCTGGAAGGCAAGCGCGGTATTCCACGCAACCGACCGCCGTTTCCGGTGAATGCGGGCTATCTCGGACTGCCTACCGTAGTCAACAATGTGGAAAGTTTTGTTGCCGCTGCGATGATCGTGGAACAGGGTGCTGACTGGTTCCTCAGCCGGGGCACGGAAACTTCCACCGGCACCAAACTGCTGAGCATTTCCGGTGATTGCGCCAGGCCTGGCGTCTACGAATATCCCTTTGGCACGTCCATCAGGAAAATTCTCGAAGACTGCGGCGCGGATGATCCACAAATGGTGCAGGTCGCCGGTGCTGCAGGCACCATGATTGGTGAAACAGACTTCGACCGCTGCATCAGCTTCGATGACGTGGCAACCGGAGGCTCCTTCATGATCTTTGACAGGAGCCGTGATCTGCCTGAAATCATCGGCAACTTCATCGCATTCTTCGTCCATGAAAGCTGCGGTTTCTGCACACCCTGCCGGGTGGGCACTTCGTTGCTGCAAAAGCGTTTCGACAAACTGCTTTCCGGTCGGGCCAGCAGGCTGGACCTGGAGAAGATGCAACAGATTGGAACGCTGATGAAAGCCACCAGCCACTGCGGCCTGGGCGCCACCGCACCCAATGCCTTGCTGGATAGCCTGAAAAATTTCCCCTCGATGTATGAAGACAGACTGGCTTCGACACAGTTCGAACCGGCCTTCATTCTGGAAGACGCCTTGCAGGAAGCCAGGACACTGGCTGACTCAGGAGTAAAGTCATGAACCTGAAAGCAGCGACCAGGCTGGGAGGGCGCATCGGTCATTTCAGCATCGACGGTGTGCGGCTGCCTTTTCGGGAAGGCCAGACCATCATGGCAGCTGCCATGGAAGCAGGCGTCTATATACCTCATCTGTGCTACAACCCCGAGTTCACACCCCATGGCAGTTGCCGTTTGTGCGTGGTCAGGAGCAACGGCCGGCATCTGGCTGCCTGCACCACGCCCGCAGCCGAGGGCCTGGAGGTCGAAAGCTACACGGATGAACTTCAGGAACAACGCCGGGAACTGCTGCAGATGCTGTTCGTTGAGGGCAATCACGTGTGTCCTGCCTGTGAAAAGAGCGGTGCCTGCCAGCTGCAGGCGGTGGCCTATTACTGCGGCATGCTGGCTCCTGAGCTCACCTATTTCTACCCGCAGCGGACAGTCGATGCCTCCCATCCTGATATTGCCATCGACTACAACCGCTGCATCCTGTGTGAGCTTTGCGTGCGCGCCAGCCGGGAAGCCGATGGCAAGAATGTGTTCTCCATCGCCGGCCGCGGTATTCACGCGCATCTGCAGATAAATTCATCCACTGGAAAACTGAAGGACAGTGACCTGGAAGTCACCGACAAGGCTGCTCATGTCTGTCCCACGGGGGCGATACTACCCAGGAACCTGGGTTACAACATTCCCATGGGAAAGCGCCCCTACGACCAGAAGCCCATCAGCCTGGTGGGTGATGTGGCCGATCACGAGGAATCATCGTGAGTCAGCGCATCAGGATCGCCACGACCTCACTGGCGGGCTGTTTCGGTTGTCACATGTCCTTTCTCGACATCGATGAACGCCTGATCGAACTGAGCGAAAAGATTGAATTCGATCGTACACCACTGACAGACATCAAAACTCTGGGGCACTGTGACATCGGACTCATCGAGGGTGGCATGGGCAATACGGAAAATTATGAACTGCTGCGCGAGTTCCGGGAAAAATGCGACATCCTGGTATCCATGGGAGCCTGCGCCATCAATGGCGGCATTCCCGCCATGCGCAACAGTTTTACCCTGAAGGAATGCCTGGAAACAGCGTATGTCGAAGGGGTGGGCGTTACCGATCCACAGATCCCCGGCGATCCCGAAATTCCCCTGCTGCTGAACAAGATCCATCCGCTGCATGAAGTGGTGAAGATCGATTATTTCCTGCCGGGTTGCCCGCCACCGGCAGAGATGTTCTGGACTTTCCTAGATCAATTGCTCAACGGGCAGCCCATCGAATTCACCTACAGCCAGATCCACTATGACTGACATCAAACAACTGGAAACTGCCGCCGACACCAAAGGCCTGCGTCGCGTAGCCATCGATCCCCTCACCCGGGTGGAAGGTCATGGCAAGGTCACCCTGCTGCTGGATGAGCAGAACCACATCCGGCAGGCGCGCCTGCATATCAGTGAATTCCGCGGCTTCGAAAAGTTCATCCAGGGGCGTCCCTACTGGGAGGCGCCGGTGCTGGTGCAGCGACTGTGTGGAATCTGCCCGGTCAGCCATCACCTGGCAGCGGCCAAGGCGCTGGATCAGCTTGTTGGCGTGAATGAACTCA
>DRLF01000013.1 GCA_011051425.1 Thiolapillus brandeum
CCAAACCAGGACAACAGGTTCAGGCAGGCCTGCATGAAAGGAGGGTAGTCGATATCCAGATGACCCACATCAGCGTAGTGCTGCGCCAGATGATGCTTTTTCAAGGCAGGTGGCAACCGTTGCCAGTCTTCTCCCAGAACCTGCTGCATCAGGCATGGCGGACTCATGTCAGGCCTCCCGTGGGCTTGAATATCATCAGGAACAGAATGAGCAGCATGCACCCAAAGGCGGGAACACCCAGCCAGAACCAGTACCGGGCATACAGGTGATAGCGTTCAGGGAGGGGCTGATCCGTTGCCAGGCATTGCCGGGACAGGTCGCGCATGCGGATCTGCAGCCAGACCACGGGCAGCCAGCAAAGGGCGGCCACCGTGTAGAGCAGCAGGCTGATGATGATCCATGGGCTGTGCAACGGCAGCCCAAGGAGATGCGCCATGCCCAGCCCCGTGAGGGGCTGCAGGATGACCGTGGGAAGGGTGAACAGCCAGTCGGCGCGCACCACCAGACTGTTGACGCAGACCAGGCCTGCCAGGTCACCCCGGCGGTCGGCCATGAGCTTGTACCAGGCGCTGCCCAGCCCGGTGCCAAACAGCAGCACCAGGCTCAGCAGGTGCAGGTATTTCAGGATCAGGTAGCTCACAGGGCATCCTCCGCCGGGCGCAGGGGATGACCGAGAAAGGCCTCCAGGGGGGCGGTGTCCGCCGTGTTGCCCTGCTGCATCATGCGCAGATTGTCCGGGTGCATGAGGGGCAGGATGAAGCGTCCCAGGTGCGACAGGCCCAGCACCAGGGAATAGGGCAGGGGCAGAATCCGCGGCGGCCCCTTTCCCTGGTGCTGGCGCAGGATGGTCAGCCACTGGGCAAAACTCATGGCCTGCGGCCCTGCCAGATCCAGGCTGCGGCAACCCTGGCATTCCACGGACAGAGCCTTGTCCACCGTGTCCAGAAGGTCGTCGATGTGGATGGGCTGGATGCGCTGCCGCCCGCCGTCGGCCAGCATCAGCAGGGGCAGGCCCGCCAGGCGCTGAAAAAGCGCCAGACTGGCGCTGCCCCGGCCGATGACCAGAGAGGGGCGCAATATGAAACCGGGCAGATCCAGGCCGCGCAGCACATCGTCTGCGGCTTTCTTGGTGCGCTGGTAGGGGGTGAAGGCGTTTTCATCAGCCCCCAGGGCGGAGATCTGAATCACCCGGGAAACCCCGCAATCCCCGGCGGCCCGGAACAGGGCCGCCGGGGCCTGGTGATGAAGTATCTCGAACCGGTTGCCGCCGGTTTCGACGATGATGCCCACGCTGTTGATCACGGCGTCCTGGTTCCTGGTCAGGGACAGCCAGTCCTCCGGCCGTGTCATGCGCTTGAAATCCACCCCGTGATGGCGGTCGGCACAGGTGATGTTGTGGCCCAGGTTTTCCAGCCTGTGGCGGATGTGGCTGCCGATGAAGCCGCTGCAGCCGGTGAGCAGTATATCCATGAGCTGTTCCTCTTGCGCTGTTGGTCTGATGACCAGTCTAGGCAAGAAGGCCCGGCCTGGCTTCCGGAATGATCATTCCGGAGCAATCCGGACTGCGGATTGATCAATGCGCAGGCGGTTTCCTGTGCAGTTCCCGGTATTTTCCCGGTGTCATGCCTGTGATCTCGCGGAAGGCGTCATAGAAGGCGGACTGGGATGAAAAACCGGCCTCCAGGCCCACGGACAGGACCGGGAGAGAAGGCTTGTCCAGCAGCAGGCGGCGGGCTTCTTGCACCCGCTGCTCGCGCAGATAACGGGAAAATCCCATGCCCAGGCGGGTGTTGATCAGCTCGGAAAGCTGGTGGCGGCTCAGATCCAGGCGGCTGGCTAGCTCAGCAAGGTTCAGGTCGGCCTGGCGGTACAGCTGTTGCCCGGACATTAGCGCATCGAGTTTCTGCAGCAGGCTTTCGCAGTCCACGTTCTCCAGGGTGGTGTGGGCATAGGTTTCCTGCGCGGCCTCCTTTACCTTGGCGGACAAGCCCGGCACCAGGGCCAGGGCCAGAGACAACAACAGGAATGCCAGGCCAATGGCAATGGTGTAGAGGGAGAAGAACAGTGGTTCATGCTGCCCGGGCAGCACCATGCCCAGCAGGGTGACCACCAGGGCGATACCGAAAATGCCGCCCAGCAGGAGCAGTTCCCGCCGAAAATAAGGTCGTTGTTCCCGCAGCGCGTACAGCTTTCGTGCCAGCCAGCCCAGATAGGCGGCGCCGATGAGAAAGGACAGGGGCAGGGCGAGGTGAAAAGGCAGGAATGCCGCAACGGCCGGCGGCAGAAAATGCAGCAATGCCCTGGCGCCGGGTTCTTCCTTCCCCAGCAACAGGGGGCGACTGTACAGATAGAAACAGGGAGCCACGCTGAACAGCAGTATGCGGTAGGCCGGGGAATACAGCAGCGGGCTGTGATACTGCAAATAGAGAAAGTTGAACAGTTGCAGGCCGGCCAGGGAGAAAAGCAGGCCAGTGCCAGCCAAGTGGGCGCTACCGCTGCTTCCGCGCCACAGGGCGGCACCCGTGGGAAGCGCGGTGAATATCGAAAAACCAGCGAACAGAATGGCCAGGGCGTGCATTGTCGTTTGGACAGATTATGGTATTGAGGAATCATAGCAGGAAAGCCTGCAGGGGCATGGGGACTTGAAGGGGTGAATCAGGTTATAATCCAGCCCTCACAATTTCGGAGACTGACGATGAGTCGCAGCGCCAGCGTTGAGCGCAATACCCTGGAAACGCAGATCACGGTGAAGCTGGATCTGGACGGCCAGGGCAATGGCAAATTCGATACCGGCGTGCCGTTTTTAGAGCACATGCTCGACCAGGTGGCGCGTCACGGGCTGATCGACCTGGATATTACCGCGAACGGTGACTTGCACATCGATGCACACCACACGGTCGAAGACCTGGGCATTACCCTGGGGCAGGCTTTCGATCAAGCCGTGGGAGACAAGAAGGGCATACGCCGTTACGGCCATGCCTATGTGCCACTGGATGAGGCTCTGTCCCGGGTGGTGGTCGACTTTTCCGGCCGCCCGGGCCTGGAAATGCCCGTGGATTTCAAACGCTCCACGATTGGCGAGTTCGACGTTGACCTGTTTCACGAGTTTTTTCAGGGCTTCGTCAACCATGCACTGGTGACCCTGCACATCGACTGTATCCGCGGCAGCAATGCCCATCATATCGCCGAGACCATCTTCAAGGCCTTTGGGCGCGCTCTGCGCATGGCATTGGAAGAGGATCCGAGATTGCAGGGTGCCATTCCCTCCACCAAGGGCAGCCTGTGATGGGACAGAAGATTGCTGTGCTGGATTATGGCATGGGCAACCTGCGTTCCGTGTCCAAGGCCATCGAGCACGTGGCGCCTGATGCCCAGGTGCGGGTCACTGATGACCATGAATGGATCAAGGCGGCAGACCGTATCGTCTTTCCCGGACAGGGAGCCGCGCGTGACTGCATGGCTGCTATCGGAGAACACCACCTGAATCGTGAAGTGCGTGAAGCCATGCAGAACAAGCCTTTTCTGGGAATCTGCATGGGGCTTCAGGTGCTCATGGAGTTCAGTGAAGAGAACGGCGGCACGGAACTGCTGGGTATTTTCCCCGGCAAGGTGCAGCGTTTTTCTGCTGACATGCCTGGTGACAACGGCCTTCCGCTGAAGATTCCTCACATGGGCTGGAGCCAGGTGAACCAGCGCCAGCAGCATCCCCTGTGGCAAGGCATCGCTGATGGCGCCCGGTTCTATTTTGTGCACAGCTATCATGTTGTTCCTGAAGACCGGACGCTGATTGCCGCGACCACCGACTATGGTGTGGAGTTTGTCAGCGCCATCGCCGTAGGCAATTTGGTTGCCGTGCAGTTTCATCCGGAAAAGAGCGCAGACGCCGGTCTGCGACTGTTGAAGAATTTTGTCAGTTGGGAGCCAAGCTGATGTTGCTCATACCCGCAATCGATTTGAAAGACGGCCAGTGCGTACGACTGAAACAGGGGCGCATGGAAGACGATACCGTGTTCTCCGACAACCCGGTGGACATGGCCGGCCGCTGGGTGGATGCCGGAGCCCGTCGCCTGCACCTGGTGGATCTCAACGGCGCTTTTGCCGGCGAGCCGGTGAACGGTGACGCCATCCGCAGCATTGCTGCCCGATATCCCGATCTTCCCATACAGGTTGGTGGCGGCATCCGAGACGAGGCCACTGTTGAAGCTTATCTGAAGGCAGGGGTCAGCTATTGCATCATTGGCACCCAGGCGGTGAAGGATCCTGAATTCGTGACCAGGGCGTGCAAGGCCTTTCCCGGTCATGTCATCGTCGGGCTGGATGCGAAGGACGGCATGGTGGCCATCAACGGCTGGGCCGAGATCACGGATCAGGAAGTCACCGAACTGGCAAAACGTTTCGAGAACGACGGTGTATCTGCCATCGTCTACACCGACATCGGCCGTGACGGCATGATGACCGGCTGTAATGTGGATGCCACGGCCAGTCTGGCCAATGCCATACGCATTCCCGTGATTGCCTCCGGTGGCATCACCAATCTGCGGGATATCGAAGCGCTTTGCAAAGCCAATACCAGCAACATCATGGGAGCCATCACCGGCCGGGCGATTTACGAAGGCACGCTGGATTTTGCCGAGGGTCAGAAACTGGCCGACGAGCTGAGCTGCTGACATGGGGCTGGCGAAACGCATCATTCCCTGCCTGGACGTGGACAACGGACGCGTGGTCAAGGGCGTGCAGTTCGTGGATATCCGCGATGCGGGTGACCCCGTGGAAGTGGCCCGGCGCTACAACGAGGAAGGGGCCGACGAGATCACTTTCCTGGACATCACCGCCAGTTCCGATGACCGTGAGACCATCGTGCATGTGGTGGAGCAGGTGGCTTCCGAGGTGTTCATC
>DRLF01000014.1 GCA_011051425.1 Thiolapillus brandeum
AGTTTACTGATTATATAGAGAATTACCATGAAATTTCGCACGGCAATCCTGGCTTCAGGCTGGTTGTTTCTTTCCCTGCTGAGCATTTCTGCCCAGGCAGGTCTGGAGACAGGTATGGCACGGGAGATCATGATACCCCGTGTCTTCCGGCTGGATGGTGTGATCGAGGCGGTCAACAAATCCACCATTTCTGCCCAGACCAACGGCCAGGTGGAGGCCATCTATTATGATGTCGACGACGTGGTCAAACAGGGCGCCTTGCTGGTCAAGCTCAAGGACACGGAACAGCAGGCTGCGCTGCGCCGTGCGGAAGCCGACCTGCGTGCGGCCCAGGCGGTGCTCGATGACGCCAGAAAGAATTACCGGCGGATCAAGGATCTGTACACGAAGAAACTGGTGTCCAAGTCCGACCTGGATGATGCCCAGGTGTCCCTGAATACGGCCAGGGCAAAGCTCGATGTCGCAAAGGCCGCGCTGGAGCAGGCCAGGGAACAGCTGGCCTACACCCGTATCACCGCGCCCTATACGGGTATCGTGACCGAGCGCCACGTGCAGGTGGGTGAGGTGGCGCATCCGGGCACACCGCTGATGAGCGGCATTTCACTGCAGGAATTGCGCGTGGCGGTGGACGTGCCCCAGAGCCTGATCGTGGCCATACGGGAAAAGAGCCGGGCACAGGTGGAGCTTCCCGGGGGTAAATGGATAGAAGTCAGCGATCTGACCGTCTTTCCCTTTGCCGATCCTTCTTCCAATACGTTCAAGGTGCGCCTGCAGCTGCCCAAGAACATCGACCGCCTGTTTCCCGGCATGCTGGTGAAGACCGCGTTCGAAACCGGTGTCGCTCCCGCGCTGATCGTACCCGCCAGTGCCGTGGTGTACCGTTCGGAGGTGACCGGCCTGTATGTGCGTGATGAGGATCAGCAGATACGCTTCCGTTATGTGCGTCTGGGAGATCCACTGGGCGAAGAGGCCCTTACCGTGCTGTCGGGTCTGCAGGAAGGGGATGAGGTGTTTCTCGATCCTATCGCTGCCGGCGCCGAGCTGAAACGTCAGCGCCGCAAGGCCGGGGAGAGTCAGGCAGATGAGTGAGTGGAAGCTGGGTTTTTCCGGCTCTATTGCCCGCAAGTTTCAGGACACGCAGATAACCCCGCTGCTGGCCCTGCTGGGCATGTTGCTGGGGGTGTTTGCTGTCCTCATCACGCCGCGGGAGGAAGAGCCGCAGATCAACGTGACCTTTGCCAATGTCTTCATTCCCTTTCCCGGTGCGGCGGCTCAGGAAGTGGAAAGCCTGGTGTCCACGCCTGCCGAGCAGGCGCTGTCCGAGATCGAAGGCATCAAGCATGTGTACTCGTCCTCCATGCCGGGCATGTCGGTGCTGACCGTGCAGTTCAAGGTGGGCGAGGATCGCACCGATGCCATCGTGCGCCTCTACAGCAAGATTTTCTCCAAGCTCGACTGGTTGCCGCCCAACCTGGGCGTGGGCCAGCCCATCGTCAAGCCCAAGGGCATTGATGACGTACCCATCGTCAGCGCCACCCTGTGGAGCAAGGATCCCGCCATGGGCGCCTATGAACTGGGGCGGGTGGCCCATGCCATCGAATCCGAACTCAAGCGCGTTCCCGGCACGCGGGATATCTACACCATCGGCGCGCCCGAGCGGGTGGTGAAAGTGACCATCGATCCCCAGTCACTGGCCGGACACGGCATCGACCTCAACGACCTGCGCCTTTCCCTGCAGGCGGGCAATGCGTCGCGGGACAATATCAAGGTTACGGCAGACAACCGGGAGATCCTGGTGCAGGCGGGCGTTTTCCTCAGCAGCCCTTCGGAGATCGTGGACCTCGTGGTGGGCAGCAAGGATGGCAAGCCCGTGTATCTGCGGGATGTGGCCCATGTGGAGGAAGGCGCCGACCGCCCTGTAAATTACGTCTGGACCGGGCCAGGTGCTGCTGCCTCTGAGGCCGGACTGAAGCTGGACGGGCAGTATCCGGCGGTGACCATCGCCGTGGCCAAGAAGCCGGGTACCAACGCGGTGCAGATTGCCCAGCGGGTGATCAAGCGTTTTCAGGAACTCGAAGGCACTTTCATTCCCGATGGCGTGGAGGTGAGCATCACGCGCAACTACGGCGCCACGGCAGACGCCAAGGCCAGGAAGCTCATCAGCAAGCTCATTTTCGCGACCTCCTCGGTGATCCTGCTGGTGCTCATCGCCCTTGGCTGGCGGGAGGCCATCATCGTGGGTGCGGCGGTGGCCGTTACCCTGGCGATCACCCTGTTCGCTTCCTGGGCCTGGGGCTTTACCCTGAACCGGGTCTCCCTGTTCGCCCTGATCTTCTCTATCGGTATTCTGGTGGATGACGCTATCGTGGTGGTGGAGAACATTCACCGCCACCTGTCCATGGGGGGAAAGAAACTGCTGGAAGCCATCCCTGCCGCCGTGGACGAGGTGGGAGGCCCCACCATCCTGGCGACCTTCACCGTCATTGCCGCCCTGCTGCCCATGGCTTTCGTCACCGGCCTCATGGGGCCTTACATGAGTCCCATCCCCATCAATGCCTCCATGGGCATGCTGATCTCCCTGGCCGTGGCATTCATCTTTACTCCCTGGCTTACCAATACCATGCTGTCTTCCGTGGCCCATGAGCACGGTGAGGGGGAAAACACAGACGCAAAAAGGGGAAAGCTGGACCGCTTCTTCGGCACTGTCATGCGACCCTTCCTGCATGAGAAGCGCGGGCGCCGCAACCGCTGGTTTCTGCTCATCGGCATCCTGATCCTCATCGGGGCATCCATTTCCCTGGTGGTGGGCAAACAGGTCATCATGAAAATGCTGCCTTTCGACAACAAGTCCGAGTTCCAGGTGGTGCTGGACATGCCGGAAGGCACTTCGCTGGAACAGACCAGCTTCACCCTGAACGAGATCGCCAGCTACCTGGCCACGGTGCCCGAAGTGAAGGACTACCAGGTGTATGCGGGTACCGCTGCCCCTATCAGCTTCAATGGCCTGGTGCGCCAGTATTACCTGCGCAAGGGCGCCTATCTGGGCGATATCCAGGTGAACCTGGTGGACAAGCACCACCGCGACCGCAAGAGCCACGAGATCGCCCTGTCCGTGCGTGACCGTGTGCAGGCCATCGCCAGCGGTTACGACGGCAATGCCAAGATCGTCGAAGTGCCGCCAGGGCCGCCCGTGCTGTCACCGCTGGTGGCCGAGATCTACGGTATCGACTATGAAGGCCAGATCGAAGCGGCGAAAAAGGTGGAAGACGTATTCGAGGACACGCCGGATATCGTGGACGTGGATGATTCCGTGGAGTTTCCTTCTGACAAGGCGGTGGTGATCGTGGATCGCGTGCGCGCTGCCCGGCTGGGGCTGTCACAGTCCGATGTCGCACAGGCGCTGTCCGCGGTACTGGACGGTGAGGACATGGCTTATATCCACGGCACCAACCTCAAGTACGCCGTGCCCATTCGGGTGCGGCTGAGCGAGGCCGCAAGGGCGGATCTCGACCAGGTGCTGGCGTTCAAGATCCGCAACCGTGATGGCGTGTTCGTGCCGCTTTCGGAAATCGTCTCCGTGGTGCCCTCGCAGCGTGAATACAGTATTCATCACAAGGATCTGTTGCCCGTGGTCTATGTCACCGGGGATATGGCCGGCAAGACAGACAGTCCCCTGTATGGCCTGTTCGATATTTCCTCCCGCCTGAAAAAGCAGGATGGGCCTGAACAGTGGTTTCTGGATCAACCGGAGAATCCCTACGAATACAGCCTGAAATGGGACGGCGAATGGCAGGTCACCTATGAAACCTTCCGTGACATGGGTATTGCCTATTCCGTGGGCCTGCTGCTCATCTACCTGCTGGTGGTGGCCCAGTTCCGCTCCTACCTGGTGCCCCTGGTGATCATGGCGCCCATACCCCTGACCGTCATCGGCATCCTGCCGGGTCATGCCCTGCTGGGGGCCCAGTTCA
>DRLF01000015.1 GCA_011051425.1 Thiolapillus brandeum
CACAGGGAAGGCATACCCGGCATGAGTATCGGTCATGTCAAAGGCTATGGGGACTATGCAGATTTCTATCGCAACGACTGGATGGTGAGCCATGTGCGTATTGAAATATTCATTGCTGAATCCCTGGCGGAGCATATCGCGGAAAAAAATAATGAACGTGGCGCATACCGGCCTTGAAGGTGACGGGCTGGTTGCCATTTTGCCTGTATCCGCCATCTACCACATCCGAACCAAAAAACGCTGCGAAGAAAACGCCTGCTGAAACTTATCTCTTTGGAGAGTCTTAAACATGAATAAAACAACTATCACTTTTGTTCTTGGAATGCCTGTACTGCTGGCGCTGGGAGCTTGCTCGGATTCGGGGCAGAAAGAAACGGCGGCCCCGGTGACATCCGAAAAAGCCGTTACAGCTCCTGCTCCTGTTCTGTACACGGCAGATCGCTGGTTTTCTCCAGAACAGGCTGTGCGGGGCGAGGCTCTGTTCCAGAAGAACTGCGCCGAGTGCCACAAAGCGGATGCTTCCGGTGATCCAAACTGGAAACAGACGAATGCCGAAGGAAAACTGCCACCACCGCCACTGAATGGCACGGGGCACGCATGGCACCATCCCATGCCCATGCTGCAGCAGATCGTGCGCAACGGCGGTATTCCCATGGGAGGCAGCATGCCGGCTTTCAAGGAAAAGCTGACCACAGAGCAGATCAACGATATTCTGGCCTGGGTGCAGAGCCACTGGCCCGACAAGATCTATATCACCTGGATGCAGATAAACCAGAGAAAATCATAAGAGGAGAACGACATGTATTATTTTTCTACCCGAGTACAGGGCGAATTAGCGGAAGTTGAAACAAAGGTCATCGAGGCGCTGAAAGCAGAAGGTTTCGGTGTACTCACCGAGATAGACATCAAATCCACCCTCAAGGCGAAACTGGATGTGGACTACCGGCCCTACCGTATCCTGGGCGCCTGCAACCCGCCGCTGGCAAATCAGGCGCTGCAGGCCGAGCCCGATATTGGCCTGCTCCTGCCCTGCAATGTTGTGGTAAGAGAAGCGGAAGACGGCAGTATCGTGGTTTCTTTCATGGATCCTGCAGCGGTGCTGACGCTGGTGAACAAGCCGGAAGTGGCGGAGCTCGCCGGACAGGTAAGAGAAAAGCTGCAGCGTGTCATGGCAGCGGTTGAAGGCTGAGGTCGCATCTCATGAGCCTGCGCCCCGGCTATCCCGCAACGGGACAGACCAGTTGCCATGACAGTTCGGGGCAGCCCGTTGCCTGTCCCGGCAGTGGTCAGGATGCGGAAACACGCTCAGGGCTTGCCTGGCCGGAACCCCGGTTCATTCTCCAGGAGGAATGTGTGCTGGATGCGCTCACGGGCCTGGTCTGGTCACGTGACGCCCTGCCTGGAGAATATCCCATGACCTGGGATGAAGCGCTGGATTACATCAGGCAGCGGAACCGGGACCGATGGCTGGGTTTTTCCGACTGGCGTCTTCCCAACCGGCGGGAATTGCGGAGTCTCATGTCCTATGAAACCCGGCTTCCTGCACTGCCTGAAGGACATCCTTTCATCAACCTGTTTTCGGGCTGGTACTGGAGCAGTACCAGTGCGGCCATGGTTTCGTCCCATGCCTGGTATGTCCATATGGAAGGCGCACGCATGTTTTACGGTGGCAAGGACCAGTCCTACATGGTGTGGCCGGTGCGTGCTGTGGGCAATGGCATACTGGCGGCAACGGGACAGACCCTGTGTCATGACCGGGAAGGCAACCGGATTGACTGTGAAGGCACCGGACAGGATGGTGAATATCAAACGGGCAGGAAGTGGCCGTTGCCGCGTTTTGGAAAAACCGAGAATGCTGTGACCGATCATCTCACCGGCTTGTGCTGGCACAGAAACGCCAGCCTGACAGGAAACCCGGTTGCCTGGCAAGAGGCATTGGCTGCTGTGCATGAACTCTCGGATGCCTCACCCGGAATCAGGTGGCGTCTGCCGAACATCAACGAGCTGGAAACCCTGGTGGACTGTTCCCGTCATTCACCGGCCTTGCCGGAAGACGCGCCGTTCCAGAACGTGCAGTCCGGATACTGGTCATCCACGACCAGCATGTTCGAACCGGACTGGGCCTGGGCCTTGTATCTGGACAAGGGAGTCACCGGCGTAGGCCAGAAAAACGGGCGTCATTTCCATGTCTGGGCAGTGTGTGAGTGTCCTGAACAGAGCCAGTGCTGCCCGTGAAACCACTCGGTTCTTTTTTATCACCCGGCAGGATCCCATATCGCGGGAGTTGCTACCTGCTGAACTGTTTGCGCAGGTAGCTGAGGACTTCGCTGATCTCTGAGGGTGTCAATGAAGGGTTGCCGCCTTTGGCTGGCATGGCCATGGGGGAGCCCGGACTCTGAAAACCTTCCGTGATGTGCCGGAGCAGTACCTCGTCAGATTTGCTCAGCCGTCCACCCTTATCTGTAAAGTCAGGTGTGCCCGGCAATACACCTTTTCCGTCGGCGCCGTGGCAGGCAATACAGGTGCTGCCGTATATCTGCTCACCGGATCGCTTTGTACCACCTGTAACAGGTTCTGCAACGGAAACCGAAGCAACCGGTGCCGGATTGTTGGAAGCCTGCATGAACGCCAGTATGTCTCGCTGTTGCTGACCCGTGAGGCCAGCACGCAGGCGCATGTGCGTGATGATCGTTCGCCACAGTTCATCGCGGAACTCCGTGGGAGAACGCATGTTGTGGCAACGGTTGCAGTTTTGTGACCAGCTGGTGGCGCCACGGTTGGCGTCGCCGGCCTTATCGTTCGTTTCCGCCGCACTGCCTACGGCTGGCGCCAGCAACAGACCACAGGATAGCAAAAAAGCGGGTACCATCTTCTTATTGTCATTCATCGTCATACTCCGGTCAGAATCCGTAACTGGCTTGCAGCTGGAAATTGTCATCATCAGCGCGGGATCCTTCATCGTTGCTGTTGAAATTGTAGGCAGCCTTGAGCATGGCATTGGGTGCGAACAGGTAGTTCAGGCCCAGTGCCCATTGGCGCTGGTCGAGGCTGTCCGTGTTTGAGTCATAGTCGGAATACCGCAGAACGGCTTCCCATCTGTTGGACAGGAACTGATAGGAAGACTGCGCGTACCAGGCTTGCCAGTCTGCGGAATCCGGCGCTTCACTGCGTGCTTCCGAACCGACGCTTTGGCGGATATATTCACCGCGCAGCGCAAGATTTTTCCACTGATAGGCAAAGTCTGCGCCGAAAACATCATAGTCTCGAAGCAATTCAGGCTCGTCTTCCGAAGATACCTTGCCCAGTGCTGCAGACAGCCCCATTTCAAGGTGTGCCAATGGCAACAATCCGATACGTCCACCCCAGACGAAACGGCCGTTGTCGTTGGTTGTTCTGCCGACGGCTTCAATGGCTTCGATCTCGCCATCGGCGACTTCCAGTATGGGGCCATTGCCGATAAAGGCGGCATAGTTCAGGAACAGAGAATCGCCGGAAAGCGAAAAGCCACCACGTGCCTGCAATCCGAGATTGGATACGGGGGCTGCCTGATCATGGCCAAATCCAGAGGGTGCGGTCGGCAGCTTGTTGATCCAGGAAGGGTGCATATTCTGGCGAAACTGTCCCACCGGGCTGAGGAACTTGCCTGCTACCAGCGCCACGGAGTCGTTGAGGAGATAGTCGATAGTGGCGTATTCCAGTGCAATCTCGGAACCGCCTTCACTGTCGGCGCTCATTTCCAGTTCTGCCTCGAGCATCAGCAGATTCTTGTACTG
>DRLF01000016.1 GCA_011051425.1 Thiolapillus brandeum
GGCGATGCCCGATGCCAGGGATACCATGGCCACGATGGATGAATGCAGTTCAGGTTTGTCTGTCATGGATGTTTCCTCATGAAATTATTAACCTGGCATCAATATAGATGACGCTCAGCCGTGATGCACTGTTTGCCAGCAAGGCATCAACGCGCCGCTGTAGTCATTCTACAGCAAGAGTTGATAACGCAGTCTGGCGGACAGTGCATCACGGCCTGCCTTTTATATCAATGAGTTGGGGCTTCAAGCCTGCCCCGGCCCAGCGTTATCGCTTTTGCCAATGGAACAACCATTGGCTACAAGCGATGCCTTGTTCCGGAACAGGCTTGAAGCCCTGAGCATCACCTATATTGGTGCCAGGTTAATTAGGTTGAAGCCCCAGCCCACCAGGGTAAAGGCGACTGCCAGCACGCTGGCGTACAGAGCCAGAGCGGGCCACTTGATGACCTTGCGCAGAATCAGCATCTCGGGCAGGGAGAGGGCCGCAATACTCATCATCAGGGCCAGCACCGTACCCAAGGCAACGCCCTTTCCCAGCATGGCCTCGGCGATGGGAATGACTCCCGTGGCATTGGAGTACAGGGGTACGCCCAGTAGCACGGCGGCAGGAACAGACCACCAGTTGTCTTTCCCGCCCAGGTGTTCGCTCACCCAGGTCTCGGGTACAAAGCCATGGAAAAGAGCACCCACGGCGATGCCGATAATCACCCATTTCCAGATCCTTCCCACGATTTCCTTCACCTCATGCCAGGCATAACGGTGGCGCCCGGCCAGGGAGGTATCTGGCTCGGCCCGCTGCATCTCGCCCATGTGGATCTTCCACACGTACTCTTCCACCCATCGCTCTGGCCTGAAGCGTTCCATGATCATGCCGCCCACATAGGCAACCGCCAGGCCGGACAGGATGTACAGTGCCGCCAGCTTCCACCCCAGAAGACCGACCAGGATCACCGCTGCAACTTCATTGATCATGGGGCTGGCAATGAGGAAGGAGAAGGTGACGCCCAGGGGAATGCCGGCTTCCACGAAACCAATGAACAGGGGCACGGACGAACAGGAGCAGAAGGGCGTGACTGCTCCCAGCAGAATGGCCAGGGTGCGTGCCAGCCATTTCGGTTTGCCACGCACGAACTCGCGCACCTTTTCCGGTGAGAGCAGGGCCCGGAGCAGGCCCATGATATAGATCACCACCACCAGCAGCACGAAGATCTTGGTCACATCCATGACGAAGAACTGCGCCGCAGCACCCACATGACTGTCTGGTGACAGCCCCAGCCACTGGTAAGCGATCAGATTGCCGAGAGATTCAAACATGCGCCCATTATATACGAGCAAACAAATATATTAAACAGGCAGTATGCTTTCTATGGATGGGGCGGGTGGTTAGGGAAAATCATCGTAAGGTGGTTTGTCTTCAAGTCCGATCTTTTTTCGTTTGCCGATAACTGTTGTCGCCAGCCAGGCGCCAAGAAGAACCCCCACACAGCGCAAAAGGTTCACGGCAAGAGGGCTGAGCAAGTGTTTTGGAGGGGTCTTGCCTCCAAACTCGACGATCAAGGTTTCATCGATGTGGCCGGGTACGAATAGCAGAATGATGGCCACCAATATCAGTACACTGCTCCAGCAGGGCAGTTTCTTTCGCGTAAAGGCCCAGGTGAGGCGGAATACTACGGCGCCAATGACAAACATCAGCAGAAATTCGATGCTAAGTATGCGGATCAAAAGAATCTCCTCTTTTCTCGGTATCGATTGCTGCTTCAATGCCGCCTGGATGAATAAAAACTCTGTCTAATACCAACGAAAGACTATGCAAACATTATATTGACTGCAGCGAATATGGGATATGAGATATATCAAGCTGTTCGTACGGTGTTTTCCGCTTCAGGTATTTCCGGCAAGGCCAGGGAAAGGACCGCCGCTGCAAGGACAAATCCGGTGGACCACCACAGGCAGCCCTCCAGTCCCCAGACCTGATAGGCCCAGCCGGACAGCACCGTGCCTGCCAGGCGGCCGCCAGCGTTGGCCATGTAGTAAAACCCTACATTCATGGCCACCTTGTCGTGGGAGGAATAGGCCAGGATCAGGTAGGAATGCACAGCGGAATTGATGGCGAACACGATACCGAACAGGATCAGGCCGGTTATGATTACCATGTCCGCCGGCCAGCCCCATGCCAGCCCCAGGGCAATGCCTGCGGGAAAAATAGCCAGCACGAAAGCCCAGAAGCGTGCCGTACCGCCGCCGGGGCCTCTGCCGTGATGACTTCGGCCGATCAGCTTGGGAGCGCTGGCCTGGATGAAGCCATAGCCGATGACCCACAGTGCAAGAAAGGCACCCACCTCCATGAAGTCCCATTTCAGTACGTCGTAGAGAAACACCGGCAACCCCACCACGAACCATACATCCCGGGAGCCAAACAGAAAGAAGCGCGCGGCCGACAGCCAGTTGATGGCAGGCACTTTGGAGAACACCTGGCTGAACTTGGGTTTGGATTTCATCTTTCCGACACCTGAGGGCAGCAGGATGGCGGTGATGATGAGCACCCCCAGCAGTATGCCCGCAAGCACCAGCAGTGCGGCGCGGAAGCCTATCCATTGCAGCAGTGCAGCGCCGATGAAGAAACCACCGCCCTTGAGGGCATTTTTGGAACCGGTGAGTATCGCCACCCATTTGAACAGCTGGCTGCTTGAATCGCTGCTGACCAGGGTTTTCACCGAGGCCTTTGCCGACATCTTGTTCAGGTCTTTGGCAATGCCCGAGAGCGCCTGTGCGAACATCACATAAGGTACAGAGAGCCAGGCATCGGGCACTGCCAGCATGGCCAGGGCGATAACCTGCATGCCC
>DRLF01000017.1 GCA_011051425.1 Thiolapillus brandeum
GGCAGGAATCACAGATTCCGCAGGCACACCCGTACTCATCGGCCTGGTAGCAGGAGACGGTCAGGGCATAATCGACCCCCAGCGCCATACCCGTCCGGATGATTTCCGCCTTGGTCATTACAATGAGTGGCGCCTGTATGCGGAATCCCTCACCCTCCACACCGGCCTTTGTTGCCAAATTCGCCATATTTTCAAAAGCTTGTATGAACTCCGGGCGACAATCCGGATAACCTGAATAATCCACCGCATTCACGCCGATGAAGATATCCATGGCGCCGAGCACTTCTGCCCAGCCCAGTGCCAGGGACAGGAACACGGTATTGCGTGCCGGCACATAAGTGACGGGAATACCTTCAGCCTCCTCCTCGGGAACGGCGATGTCCATATCGGTCAGCGCCGAACCACCGATACTGCCCAGATCCAGGCACAGAACCTTGTGTTCGGCCACCGCCATGGCTTCGGCAATCCGGCGGGACGCGGCCAGTTCGGCACTGTGCCGCTGGCCATAATCGAAGCTCAGGGCGTGGCAGTCATAGCCCGAATCCTTTGCGATGGCCAGCACGGTGGCCGAATCCAGCCCACCGGAAAGCAGCACCACCGCTTTTTTCTGCCTGTCATTCATCGGCCTGCCTCATTTCCCCACAGGATCTTGTGAAGTTGCAGCTGGAAACGCACCGGCAGGTTGTCCTGCACGATCCAGTTCGCCAGCTCTGCAGGCTCCAGTTTTCCATGAACCGGGGAGAACAGCACCTCGCACCGCTCAGCCAGCTCATGCTCCCGCAGCTGCTGCCTGGCCCAGTCATAGTCACCCCGGTCACACAGGACGAACTTGACCTGATCTTTCGCTGAAAGCTGCTGCAGATTCCCCCAGCGGTTCTTTTCCATTTCGCCGGAACCCGGCGTCTTGATGTCCATGACGGTGACCACGCGGTCGTCCACACCATCGAGGGCAATGCTGCCGCTGGTTTCCAGGGATACTTCGTAACCGGCATCGCACAATCTCGTGAGCAGCGGCAGAACCTGCTTCTGGGCCAGGGGTTCACCACCCGTGACAGTCACATGGCGGGGATGGTATGCCGCTACCCGATCACAAATCTCTTCCAGCGCCATCCATTCACCACCCTTGAATGCATAGGCGGTGTCGCAGTAGCCACAGCGCAGGGGGCAGCCGGTGAGCCGCACGAACACGGTCGGAAAACCCACGCTGCGGCTTTCTCCCTGCAATGAATAAAAGATTTCGCTGATGCGCAGACGGGACACTACCGCGACTTCATATGCTTCAGGCGCGCCTTGGCCATGCTGGCCACAGAAGATGAGGGGTAGCGATCCAGCACCTGCTGCAGCGTGTCACGTGCCTCCTTGCGTTTTCCCATGGCATCCAGGATATAGCCTTTCTTGAGCAAGGCGCCCGGTACCTTGTCGCTGGAGGGGAACTCTTTCAGCAGGCGATCGAAAGCGGCCAGGGCCGACTTGTTGTCCTGGGTGACGTAATAGCTTTCGCCCAGCCAGTACAAGGCGTTGTCCGCAAGATCACTCTGGGGGTACTTGGCAAGAAAGGCGTTGAAACCGTTGATGGCATCCTTGTAGCGCCGCTTGGAGGGATGCAGCCAGGCATAGGCAGCATCGTAATCCGCCTGTTCCCGGGCAGGATTGGAGGAAGATGATGGGGCTGCAGGCGGAGGGGCCGTTGGGCTGCCCGGCACGGGCTTGGCTGCGGGCGCTTCAGCAGGCCGTTCCTCGGGGGCCGGCGCGGCTGCAGGTGCGCCGCCCTGCAGGTGGCCCAGCCGTTCATCCAGATCAAGATACAGCTCGCGCTGCTTCTTACGCAGGCGCTCCAGCATATGCTGCTGCTCTTCCACCTGCCCCTGAAGCTCCCGGTTGGTGCGCTTGAGGGCCTGCACTTCGAGCATCAGCTCGGTAATATGCCCCACGCGACGCTCCAGACGCTGCAGACGCTGTTCCAAAGCGTCATCCGCAGCATGAACAGCACCCTGGGAGAACAACACCGCCCCCAGGAACGGGGCTAACAGCCTGCTTTTCTTCATTTCTCGGTTCTTCCTGCAAACCGGGGACGCCATCTGGCGGAATCCCCTGATCAAAGATTACTGATAGACCAGTTCAGCACGACGGTTTTTCGCCCAAGCCTCTTCATTGTGGCCCAGGTCCACAGGACGCTCTTCGCCATAACTGACGGTTTCCAGCTGCACCGGACTGACGCCTTCCGCTTCGAGGAAGCGTTTCACCGAATCTGCACGGCGTTCACCCAGGGCGATGTTGTATTCTCTCGAGCCTCTTTCATCGCAGTGACCTTCGATCACCAGGCGGGCAGAAGGCGTATTCACCAGGTACTCTGCGTGGGCGCGCAGGGTATCGACGTATTCCGGCCGGATCTCTGCGGTATCGAAATCGAAATAGACCACTTTTTCATACAGGGGGCTGTTGGGATCTTCCAGAGGAGAACCTGTCCATGCACCACCGCCGCCGGCTGCAGAGGTATTGGTGCCGCTCCCTCCTCCCATTTCGGTGCCGGCACCTTCTTCATCCTGTGGCCCACCGGTGGAACTGCACCCCGACAGCAGCGCCATGCTGAAGATCAGGGTTAACAGCAAAAACATCGTTTTTTTCATCTTTTCATACTCCTATTTGTAATACGGAGACCATACGGGATCCCGTACATCGCCTGATTGCAGGGCCAGCCGCTGCTTGACCCGGCCGTCTGTAGATACCGCAGCCAGCACGCCCTTTCCCTTGTACCTGGTGGCGTAAATTATCATGCTGCCATTGGGCGCAAAGCTGGGCGACTCGTCCAGCCTGCCGTCGGTCAGCACCGTAATGGAACCGGTGCGCAGATCCATCACGCCGATCCGGTACTGACTGCCCACCCGGGTAATGAGGGTAATGGATTTTCCATCCGGCGCATAGGATGCACGGGCATTATATCTGTTCTCGAATGTAAGACGTTTGACATCGCCTCCGGTAACCGAAACCTGGTAGATCTGCGGAGACCCGCCGCGATCCGAGGTGAACAGCAGCTTGCGCCCGTCCGGCGACCAGGAAGGTTCTGTTTCGATAGCCCAGTGCCTTACCACCCGACGCAGCTTGCGTCGCGCCAGATCCATGATGTAGATATCGGGATTTCCATCCTTCGACAGGGCCATGGCCAGATAGTGCCCGTCCGGTGAGAAGGCCGGTGCACCATTGATACCCTTGAAGCTGGTGATCTTTTCCCGTTTTCCGGTAAACACTTCCTGAATCCAGATCGAAGGACGGCCGTTCTCGAAGGAAACATAGGCCAGCTTGCGGCCATCCGGCGACCAGGCCGGTGACATGAGGGGCTCCGTGGAAGAAACGATGGTCTGGGCATTGTAGCCATCCGAATCCGCGATGCGCAGAGAAAGCTTGGGCGATTTGGGCGAACCTTCCGAAACCACATAGGCAATCCGCGTGGCGAAAGCTCCCTTGGTACCGGTCAGGGTCTCATAGACGAGGTCGGCAATGTGATGCGCAATGGCCCGCAGGTCCTTGGCCGTGGTGGAAAAATTGTAGCCGATGAGCTGCTCGCCCTGATACACATCGAACAGCTGGAAACGCAGCTTGTAGCCGCCCGGACCGTTGGGTTCGATACGGCCGATCACGAGATTGTCCTGCCGCAACGCGCGCCAGTCCCGGAAATCCACTTCAGTCATAGTCGATGGCCGGGCCAGCATCTGCGCCTCGTCCAGCGTCTTGAAATAGCCGCTGCGCTTCAGGTCTGCAGCAATGATCTGCCCGATATCTTCCGGTGGCGGTGTGGCCGCATCACCCATCCATTTGAAAGGCACCACCGCAATCGGCAACGCGCCTTCCACACCTTCGGTGATCTCAATCACCAGCTTCGCCTGCACCTGGGTGCTCAGCAGCAACAGCAGACTGATAAGGATTCCTGACAGTTTCTTCATTTGTTTGGCCTGAATATGAATGTAAATTCTCTGAATTCCGATATCAGCGTGGGCGACTTCGGCATGGGCAAGGGGTCCGCTTTGTTCACCGCCGAAACCACCGAGCGGTCGAAGGCGCTGCTGCCACTGGATTTTATCACCCGCACCAGCAATACCGAACCACTGTCGTTCAGCCGCACGCGCACCGTTGCCTGGAGGTCCCTGCCGGCAGCGCCCGGGGGGCGTAACCAGCTGTTCTGCACCTTGCGCTTGATTGCCGCCGTTACACTGTCGCGCTCCCTGCCATCTCGTTCTGCCGCCCACTGGGCCTGCAGCTCGGCTTCCCGCGCTTTCTGATCAGCGAGACGCTTTGCTTCCGCTGCCTTGCGCTTGCGCTCGGCTTCTTCCTTTTTCTTGCGTTCCAGCGCTGCCTTCTTCTTTGCCTCCGCCTTCTTTTTGGCCTCGGCCTTTTTCTTTGCTTCCTCCTTCTTGCGTGCCTCTTCCTTGCGTTTCTTCTCCTGTTCGAGTTTTTTCTTGCGCTCCAGTTCCAGCTTTTTCTTTTTTTCTTCCTCTTTCTTCTTCAGGGCGAGCTTGCGCTTCTTCTCGGCTTCAGCCTTCTTGCGCTGTTCTTCTTTCTTCTTCTGCTCCGCCTGTTTCTTTTTCTGCTCTTTCTGTTTCTTGATCTCCAGCTGTTTCTTGCGTTCTTCCTCACGGCGCTGCTGTTCCTTTTTCTTTTTTTCCTCTTTCTTTTTCTCTTCCTGCCGGCGCTTCTGCTCTGTCTGGCGCTTTTCAGTTTTGTGTTTGATCTCTTTTTGCCTGGCAAACTGTTCCGTGTCCACCAGGCGTGCCTGCACCACCTGTCCCGTAGGCTTCTGGATCTCCGGCGGGTTGAGCCAGTCGAGGCCGAAAATCATCAGCAATACGATCGCCACATGCATGAGCACTGCCAGCGTAAAGCCCAGGGGATGGCGACGTATGAGATCCAGCATTACTCGGTTGGGTCGGTGAGCAGACCGATATTCGGTGCACCGGCCTGCTGCAGCAGCACCATCGCCTGGATGACCTGTCCATAGTCCACGGCGCGGTCACCTTTCACCAGCACGGGAATACCCGGATTGGCCGTGATGATCGCTCCCGCCTGGCGCAACAGCTCTTCCCCGTCCACCGCCTGGGTGCGGTCGTCATCGTAGGTGATGTGATACTGCCCTTCCCTGTCCACGCTCACCACCAGGGGCCGCTTGGCGTCTTCCTCCATGGGTTTGGCATCCGCCTGGGGCAGATCGACCTTTACCCCCTGGGTGAGCAGCGGGGCGGTGATCATGAAGATCACCAGCAGCACCAGCATGACGTCGATATAGGGCACCACATTGATCTCTGCCATGGGGCGCAGTTTTTTACCCCGCCTTGCCATTACTTCTTACCGAGGAGCATGTGCGCCTGGCGCTGCAGGATGTTGGCGAACTCTTCGGCAAAATCCTCGTAGCGGCTTTCCAATCGCTGCACCGCATCAGCATATTTGTTGTAGGCCACCACGGCGGGGATGGCGGCAAACAGGCCCATGGCGGTGGCGATGAGGGCCTCGGCGATACCTGGCGCCACCAGGTTCAGCGTGGCCTGCTTGACGTTCCCCAGGGCATGGAAGGAATTCATGATGCCCCAGACGGTACCGAACAGGCCCACGTAGGGGCTGGTGGAACCGACAGTGGCAAGGAAGGAAAGATGCCGCTCCAGGCTGTCCATCTCGCGGCTCATGGCGACGTGCATGGCCCGCCTGGCGCCTTCCACGACGGCCATGGGATCCATGTTCGAAGCATCTTTCAACCGGGCGAATTCCCGGAACCCGGCATGAAACACCATGGCCATGCCCTGAATCTCATCGGGATGGCGGTCCAGTCCCCGGTACAGGTCACCCAGGTCCCCACCGGACCAGAACTTGTCTTCAAAGTCATCCGCGGCACGCTGGGCCCGGCGCAGGGTACGGGAACGGTCGAAGATCGCCGTCCAGGACAGCACCGACGCGAGCAGCAGGCTGGCCATGACCAGTTGTACCAGGGGACTGGCATCCAGCACCAGCTGCAGGAAGGAAAGCTCATTCTGCATTTTTTATTTTCTCCAGTATGGCCGACGGTATGGGGCTGGGTCTGAAGGATTCGATATCCACGCAGACGATACCCACCTCCCCCTTGCACAGCAGCTTGTCATCTTCCTGACGATAAACATTCTGCCCGATCGTCATGGCGGTGCGGGAATGCTCGACCAGTTCACCCGTCACCCACAGCAGGTCATTGAATACTGCCGGCGCCCGATAATCCGCAGCGGCACTGCGCACCACGAACACGATGCCGAAATCACGGCGCAATACATCCTGCTCGAACCCCAGATCACGCAGCCATTCGGTGCGTGCACGCTCCATGAAGCGGAAGTAGTTGGCGTAATACACGATGCCGGCGGCATCGGTATCTTCGTAGTAGACCCTCACTGGAAAGCGATAGTTCACGAATCA
>DRLF01000018.1 GCA_011051425.1 Thiolapillus brandeum
GGCCAGGGTCATGGCTGATCAGTTCGACCAGCTCCTCCGTGGAAACGTTTTTATCACTGAGTCGGGTGAGCAGCCTGAGGGTAACGGCCTGGTTTTCCGTTATCCGCCTGCCGTGTACTATCTGGGGACGGGAGAAATAATAGCCCTGGAAATAATCGAATCCCATGTTGTGCAGGGCCTGGTATTCCGCCTGTGTCTCCACCTTTTCAGCCAGCAGCCGGACGCCGTATTTGCGTAAGCGGTAAACCTTCCGGGGCAGCTGTGCCAGGTCGACAGCGGGTATCTCCACCTTGATGATCTGCACCAGCGGCAGTAGCTGATCCCATTTCTCTTCAAATTCGAAGTCATCCAGTGCCAGCAGGTAGCCTTGGCCGGCAAGCTGGGCTATGTTTTCCACCAGCTGGTGGTCGGTTTCTATATCTTCCAGTACCTCCAGAACCACCTGTTCCCGTTCGAAAGGTATCGGAGGCAGCTCGGTGAAAAAATCACGGGTAAGATTGATGAAGGCCCGCCGTTGTCCAACGATGCGTTCCAGTCCCATCTCCATGAAAGCATTGAGAATGACGCGAGCCGATGCTTCGGTTCCATTCATCCCCGGTGCACTGAGCGTATTTCCTTCTCGATACAGCAGTTCATATCCGTAGACCCGCAGTCTGCGATCATAAATTGCCTGCCGGCCGATGAATATCTGCTTCACTCCGATTCCGTGCTGTGATGGACCTGAATGGTTCATCGGCCTGTTCAGTAAAAACTTCAGGAGAATCCGCTTCAATGCGGATCAATCAGTGCATTCCTGGCAGCAAACCCGGTTTCTTCCCTCGTGTTTGGCTTCGTAGAGGCTTGTGTCGGCGCAACGCAGTAAATCCGCCAGTTCCTGGGCTGACGTTCCTTGCGTCACCCCGATGCTCACGGTTGTCCTGATTCCCGGCCGGATATTGGTCCAGTCTTCCTGCGCCACGATTTTTCTCAATGCTTCACAATGCATGCAGGCGCCGGAAAGTTCGGTGTCAGGAAAGTACAGCAGAAACTCCTCACCGCCATAGCGGGCAACCAGGTCTGATTCGCGGGTGTTGCTTTCGAGAAGCTGTGCAATGCGTTGCAGAACCCTGTCTCCGGTGTCATGAAGGTATTGATCGTTGATTTGCTTGAAATGATCGATGTCCAGCATGGCGATGGAAAATGGCCGTTGTTGCCGCTTGCTGCGCGCGATCTCTTTTTGCAGGTAATCATTGGCATAGCGCCGGTTGAAAAGGCCGGTGAGATGGTCGCGTATGGCCTGTTTTCTGAGTTCTTCACTTTTTACTTCGAGCTCCCGGGTGCGCTCCTCTACCAGCCCCTCGAGGTTCTGGCGGATAAGTGCATATTGTCTCTGTACCAGCATCCCGAGTACGAGAACCAGCATAAACAGGCCGAACAGCGCCAGATCCTGCTGTGTATACATCAGGGCAACCAGCAGGCCGATGATACCCGACAGGAGTTCGATGCCGGTTGCGTAAACGGAAAAGTTCCCCCTGAAATCCGTACCCCGAACGATGGACATGCCGGCGATGAGCATCTCGTTGATGACCTGCATTACCAGTAATGTGGCGAAAAGCGGAACAAGCAACTGCATGGACAGCGCTTCCGCAGGAACCCTGCCGCCAAGACAGATGTAAGTGTATCCGCCCGCAAGACTCATGATGCTCATCATGCCGGAATTCACCAGAACGGCGTTGAGGGTGTTGCGCAGAGGCACACCCTTGAAAAGCCGAAACCAGGCGAAGGTGAACGACGCCAGGCCATTGATGATTGCGCCATAAAAGGGGCCGAACAGCAGCAGGTTGGAAATTTGTCCGACGCGGTCCATGGAAACGTAGCCGAAGGATTTGTTGGTATAGCCGGCGGTGATCGTGTACAGGGAAAACAGATAGAAGAAGATCGCGGATCCCATGTCTGGTGGCGTCAAGCTGACGTCATTTCGCAAGGCGATAGCAAGCAGCAGACCAGCAGCCAGCAAAAACAGCAGGCTGCTGTAGATGAACATCTTCAGCCAGTTATCTCCGGTTGCCGGATTGCTGTTGGCTTTTTTCTGTACTTTCCTTTTCACTTGGGCAGGGGTATCAACAATAGCGGGATCGGCAAAGGTGGAGAAGCGGCCAGTGCCTGGGTTTGCTTTGCAACTATTCGTGAAAACTGCGGGCGAGAGAGGGCACATCTCCCAGTGTACCCATCGCATTGCGGATCAGCAGGTTTTTTACCGGCAACAACCGTTCCGTCACACCCATGCCCAGATTGCGGATGATTTTCAGGGGTGGCAGATCGTTGCTGAAGACCCGTTTGAACAAATCCATCGACCCCTGCATGGCGATATTTTCACCTTTGCGCGCGCGTTCGTAGAGGCGCAGGGTATGGAGTGAACCCAGCGGATGGCCCTTGCCACGGGCACGGACCAGCACGTCGGTCAGTTCGGCCATGTCCAGCAGGCCCAGGTTCACGCCCTGTCCGGCAAGGGGGTGGATGACATGCGCAGCGTCACCTACCAGCGCCAGACCGGGTTTGATGTATTGCTTTGCGTGTTGCAGGCGCAGGGGGAAGGCGCCGCGCTCGCCCTGCAGTTCCAGTCTTCCCAGACGTTCTTCGCTGGCGCGCGTCAGTGCTTCATCGAAATCGCCTGCTGGCATTTCGGTCAGTTCCTGTGCCTGTTCGGGGGTGGTGGACCAGACGATGGAAAACAGGTCGTCGTCCATGGGCAGCAGGGCCAGGGGACCATGGGTCATGAAACGCTGCCAGCAGGTGGCCTGATTGCCTTTTTCGGCCCGCACGGTACATACCACGGCAGTCTGGTCATAGCCCCAGCCACCGGTGGATATGCCGGCCAGTTCCCGCAGTGAGGAGCGTGCGCCGTCGGCGGCCACCACGAGGGAAGTGCTCAACTGTGTACCGTTGTTGAGCACCACGCGGGGAGCATTTTCATCGAGGTCCAGCCCGCTGATGGATGCGGGACAATGAATGTCGATGTTGTCCAGAGCGCGCAGCTGCTCCCACAGAGCGATCTGGATGATGCGGTTTTCGATGATATGCCCCAGGTCGGGCTCGCCGATGTCTGCGGCATGAAAATGGATTTCTGCGCCGCTGCTTTCCCACACACACATCTGTTCATAGGGTGTGACCCGCCGACGAACCATGCCCGGCCATGCCTGAAGACGGCTGAAAATATTCTGGGAAGCGCGGCTGATGGCTGAAACCCGGATATCGTGGCTGTCCTGTGGCCAGTCCTCGGTGGGTTCCCGGCGTTCCAGCAGTGCGATGCTGAAGCCCTGTTCCGCCAGGGCGCAGGCGAGGGCGGCGCCTACCATGCCACCTCCGGCGATGATGATGTCTGTGTGCGATTCGGTGTTACTCACAGTGGCAGCCCTCGCGACAGTCTGGGCAGCCGTCCCTGCAGGCCCATGGCGGCTCTGGCAATAACATGACGGGCAGGAGCAAGCCCTTCCAGCGCCAGTACCCCTATGTTGCGTGCCAGCCTGAGTGGCAACATGTCGTTGCTGAAGCTGCGAACCAGGGTATCGGTGAGCTGGACGACTTTCTGCTGATCTTTCCTGCGCCAGTCCTGGTAGCGCTGCAGCACCGCGATGTCGCCGGGATCTTCACCGGATTGAATGCCCTGCAGCACCACTTCCGCCAGGGCGGCTACGTCCCGGATACCCAGGTTGAAGCCCTGTCCGGCAACGGGATGCAGGGTATGGGCGGCATTGCCGATCACCACGGCGCGGTGTTTGACAGTGTCGGGAACATACAGCTGGGACAGGGGATAGCTGTTGCGCTTACCGGCGCGCAGAAAGCGGCCCAGGCGCCAGCCGAACTGGCGTTGCATGCGGGCGAGAAAAGCTGCGTCATCCAGTGACAGCATTTCCCCCACCATGTCGTCCTTCACCGTCCACACCAGTGCGCAGCGTTGTTCGGTCATGGGCAGCAGCGCCATGGGGCCGTTGCGGGTGAAGCGTTCGTAGGCAGTGTTTTTGTGGGGGCGGCCCGGCGTAACATTTGCGGTGATGGCGCTCTGGCCATATTCCCGGCGCCTCACATCGAAACACAGTTGCTGGCGCACGAAGGAATTGCCACCGTCCGCGGCCACCAGCAGGCGGGCGCTCAGGGTCTTCCCGTCAAGGCCGATATGGGCCAGATCGTCCTCGATGTTCACCCATTGCACCCGTCCGGGCGCGATGATATGAATATCGTCCAGTTTGTTCAGGCGGTTCAGCAGCGCGGTGCCCAGGTTCCTGGCGGTGATGACATGTCCCAGTGCGGCGACCTGTTCTTCCCCGGCATCCAGATGCGTAAAGCCGAAACCGCCCTGCTCGGAAACGTGGATGTGCCGGATGGGTTCGGCGCTGTCTGCCATGTCCTTCCAGACGTTCAGGGCAGAGAAAATACGCTGAGAGCCCTGGGCCAGGGCAATGCCACGGTCATCATAATTGGGTACGGCATCCACCTTGAGCGGAGCTGCTTCGACCAGGGCAATGCGCAAATCATGGCCCGAAAGGGCGATGGCCAGACTGGCGCCCGCCATGCCGCCACCCACGATGATGATGTCGTATGCCTGTTTCATGTCTTCATGATCGCTTCGATGTCGGTGATGGTCTTGGGCGCATCGGCAGACAGTACTTCATGGCCGGTCTTGGTGACCAGAATATCATCTTCGATGCGAATGCCGATTCCCTGCCATTTTTTGGCCACGCCTTTACTGCCCAGTGGGATGTACAGACCGGGTTCGATGGTGAGCACCATGCCGGGCTCCAGCTGTCGCCAGTGTCCGTCGATCTTGTAGTCGCCCACGTCATGTACGTCCATGCCCAGCCAGTGCCCCGTGCCGTGCATGAAGAAGCGCTTGTACTTCTCTTCCCGGATGAGCCGCGCCAGCTGGCCCTTGAGCAGTCCCAGTCTGACCAGCCCGCGGGTGAGAGTGCGCACTGCTGCCTTGTGCGGTGCATTGTAGGCGTTGCCCGGCTTTACCTGCCTTATGGCGGCAAGCTGGGCATCCAGCACCAGCTGATACAGTTGTGCCTGGGGCTTGCTGAAGGTCCCGCCCACCGGAAAGGTACGGGTGATGTCAGAAGCGTAGTAGTCCAGCTCGCATCCTGCATCGATGAGCACCAAGTCTTTGCTTTCCAGCTTGTCGGTATTGTCCACGTAATGCAGCACAGTGGCATTGTTGCCACCGCCCACGATAGGGGAATAGGCCTGCTGGCGCGCGCCACGCCTGCTGCATTCGTGCAGGAAAGCGGCTTCGAGCTGATACTCCTTCATGCCGGGTTTGCATTCGCGCATGAGCCGCTTGTGGGCGGCAGCGGATACCTTGGCGGCCTTGCGCATCACAGCGATTTCCGAGCGTGACTTGTACAGCCGCATGTCATGGAGATAGTGATCGAGTGCGATGAATTCCTGGGGTGTATGCACGCCGCTGCGTGCCTTGCCCCGGATCTGGCTGATCCAGCTGGACATGTTTTTGTCGAGTTCAGGGTCGCAGCCCATGGCGTAGTAGACGCGCTCGCACTGTTCCAGCATACGCGGCAGGATCTCGTTGAGATCGGCAATGGGAAAGGAATCGTCCGCAGCATATTCAGCCACCGCGCCTTCCTGCCCGGCGATGGGTCCGTCCCAGCGTTCCTTTTCCTCGTCTTTCTCCCGGCAGAACAGGATGTATTCTCCCTGTTTGCGTCCCGGTATGAGCACGGCAACGGCTTCGGGCTCTTCGAAACCGGTCAGGTAATAGAAATCGCTGTCCGGGCGATAGGGGTAGGTCACATCGTTGTTGCGCTGTTTGATGCCGGCTGCCGGCAATATGGCGATACTGTCCTTGCCCATCATGCGCATCAGCTGGCGGCGCCGGCGCCTGAATTCATTCTGCGTCATTACTGCCTGCCTCATGCCAGATCAGTGAAGTGGCGACCCACAGGTATTCTTCCAGTTGCATGAGCGCCTCTTCGGCTTCCTGCAGTTCACCGAAATCCTCCACGTTCATCCGCGAGATTTCGCTGAAGTCCTGCAGGGCTTCTCCGGCATCACTGTTGAGCAACTGCTGTTCCTGCTCGCCCGCCAGACCGAAACCAAACAGAAAGCCCTGGCTCCAGTCGCGTATGGCTGCGGCCCTTTCCGCGACAGACGCATCCTCTTCGGGCAGCATCAGCCGCAGGGGGATGGTGCCGCTGTGAAGCTCTTCCGCGGTGAACAGCAGCAGGTTTTCAATGTCTGCCGCGCAATGCTGCACCTGAGGATCTTCTGGATCTGTTTCTTCCATCAGCACCTGGCGCCAGTTGGCGGCGCGGCCACACAGCATGCCAGCCAGAATGCCGTGGATTTCAGCGGCA
>DRLF01000019.1 GCA_011051425.1 Thiolapillus brandeum
CAACTGAAGAAAAGAATTCACGGCTCCTGCCATTGAGCGCAGAAAGGACAAATCGGTGAGTTGAAACGGGCGGGCCATAAAATGTTTGGTAATATCTGGAATTCGGAATAAAAACACTCGGGACATCTGAAACAATGGTGTTTTTATCACCCCGGCACAGGCCGGGATTCATACTGATCAAGACATAGTCACTGAAAAAGAATTTTTTCCGCAATCCCAAATGCCATGACTGAAAGCAAACACAAGGAGTTGGAAATGGATCTGAAATCTGTTGAAGAAGTAGAAGGATATGCCGCTTTGAGGGCAGACAATAAAATACGGAATATCGAGGAAAAACTTCGCAGGCTAAGCCTTACGCCCTACATTGTCCTTGCAAGCGTTGTTTTATATGCCGCTGTAGTATTTTTCTTCGACAAGAGCCTGGAAAGCTGGATGACAGTCGTTTTTCTTGGAACACTGATATTTGCGGTCGACCATAAGAATATTCAGAGAACAGAGTTGCTCAAAGAACTGTTTCAGCTTAAATACGGGAAGTAGAAAAGATTAATATAAGGACATCCATCGACGCTTACTGTTTCCCCGCCTCACCTTCCTTTTTCTTCTTGCGGGCAGCCAGCAACGTCTGGACGAAGGGCAGCATGGCTGCCAGTGCGGAATAGTCCCTGTGCATCACTGAGTTGATGCTGCCGCTGACCCGCTTGATACCGTCGGTGAAATCCCCCACCTGCTGTTTGACGCCATCGAGATCCCGGGAGACCTGCTCCCAGGCGAAATCACGGATCTCCTCCAGGGATGCAGCCTCGGGTCCGACATCCTGACGGGAGGCAATGACAAGAAAGATCGCCGCTATGGCCAGATTCAGGCCGGACAGGATGCCCGCGGACACCAGGGGACTGAACCGTGTCACCAGGTAAAGATATACGGTGACATTGATCAGCGCCAGCGCCGCCAGTACCGCCAGCAGGGCAATGGCGGTGAACAGGGTCTGGCGGCCTTTCCTGCGCATTTCCAGCCGAAACAGGGCCTTCTCGCTTTTGATGAGAAGATTGAGTTTTGCATTGAAGTCTTGGTTCATGATCCGCTTCCTACTTCGATGAGATAACGCGTCCGAAAACGACACCCAGGGCAAAAAGGAATACCGCCGCCACCGGCGAAAGGTGTTCGTACTCCGACTTCAGCGTGTCCGCCAGCTCTTCCAGCTGATCCTTCATTTCGCCCCTGATTTCATCCACCTTGTCACCCGCCGCCTCCAGTTTCTGACGGATGAGGGCTTCGGCCTCTTCGACAGGCCCGGTCTTTTCAGCAACGGCCTCTTCCTGTTGCTGGCGTTTCAGTTCCTCCACTTCCCTGCGGAGCATTTCCAGTTCTTCTCGCATGGTCATTTTTGGCATGTCTCTTCTCGCTATTGATTGGCGGCTTCGGTCTGCACGTCGGCTGGCGCCTTGTAATCGCTGAGCACGAAGGCAATCCACCGGGTTTCATCATAACGGGAGAACAGGAACTGCGCACCCATGGTCAGGGGAACCGAGAGAATCATGCCCGCGGGCCCGAACACCCAGCCCCAGAAAGTCATGGACAGGAAGATCACCAGCGCCGACATACCCAGCCCCTTCCCCATGATACTGGGCTCCAGCACATTCCCGATGACCGTGTTGATGACAAGATACCAGCCCCCCACCCACAGCGCCGTGACCGCAGACTGGTCGAGAAACGCCACGATGACAGGCGGAATGGCGGCGAGTATGGAACCGATGACCGGAATGAAGTTCAGAAAAAATGCCAGTGTCGCCCACAGCACGAAATAAGGTATGTCGTAGAACCAGAGTACGGCCAGTACCCACAGGCCAGTCAGCAGGCTTGTCTTCACCTTGAGCAGGAAATAGGCCTTGACCCTTCCCACGAACGCCATGATTTCATCTGTGTTCTGTCCCCTGTCAGACATGATCTTCCGCAGCTTGGCGGAGAAATGGTCACTCTCCATGAGGATGAAGGCGGCGGTAAATAAGATCAGGAACAGGTTGGAAAACTGATTGCCGGCGCGGGAGGCCAGCCCTTCTATCAGCCCGGACAGATCCACCTGCTGGAGCATACTCTCCCACTGTGCCTGGGTAACGGAAATGCCCAGCGCCGCCAGCCGCCGGGAAAAGCTTTGCAGACTGGCACTGAACTCGCTTTTGAGATTCTGGATGTTGGCCGCAAAATCATGCACTTCCTGTCCCACATAGGCTGCAAGCAGGATGAAAAGCAGCAAGGGCACAGCCGATACCAGCATCAGCGAAAGGATCTTCGGGATGTGACGGGTCTCCAGATACCTGAACAGGGGAGACAGCACGATAGCAATGGATACAGCGATGAGGAAGGGTACCAGCAGAGGCGCGGCATAACGCAGGATGACCAGGATCACCATCGCCGTGGCCAGCAGGATGAAAAGCTGATTGATCGGCCAGTCCTTGTGCGAGCAGTGTTTCATACAAATGCCTCCGCTACGGGTATAGCTGAATATGGCGCAAATGGCCATGGACTGCAATCCCTTTGCATCGCGTTGCAAAACAGGGGTTCAGCCATCGCTCCGTGCCTCCCCGAAATGAGACTAGCCACCCTCAGATGCTGCTTTCCAGCTCCGCTACCGCAATATCCCGGCACCCCCCCAGGTCCCGCCCCTGTTCCTTGGCTTCATACATTGCCTTGTCCGCCCTGGACAGCAGCTTTTCCGGTGAGAGTTCGTCATCCGGGATGTCACAGGCGGTACCGCAGCTGATCGTCAGGTGC
>DRLF01000020.1 GCA_011051425.1 Thiolapillus brandeum
CGGCAGGGGCATCAGCATGCGCTTTGTGGACAATCATGGTGCTGTTGCTGTGAAATACCCGGAAAACCCCAATGGATCTCCCGAGGGAATCACTGGTCTAACTTCAGATGACGGTCGTGCAACCATCATGATGCCGCATCCCGAACGGGTGATTCGTACGGTGCAGAATTCCTGGCATCCTGATGAATGGGGTGAAGACAGCCCCTGGATGAGGTTGTTCAGAAATGCCCGTGTCTGGGTGAGATGACAACGGGCTGTCAGCCGGTTTTGAAAGAGTGTCTTGAAAACAAATGATATATACAAGTTTGCAGAACCATGAGTGAAGAATACGAAGATAACGACAACGGGGAACTTGCAACCCAGGAAAGTCGTCCTAAACTTAAGAAGCCACCCTTGTATAAGGTGCTGTTACTGAATGATGACTATACGCCCATGGATTTCGTGGTTGAAATACTGACCGACTATTTCCATATGAGTGAAGAGAAGGCCACACAGGTCATGTTGCATGTTCATACACGCGGTGTCGGAGTATGTGGTGTGTTTACCCGCGATATCGCAGAGACCAAGGTGGCGCAAGTGAATGACTATTCGAGGGAAAACCAGCATCCGCTGTTATGTACCATGGAAGAGGCTTAGGTAGTGCGAATCCCGGGTAACCGATGATGGCGTTGCCGCTGATGAGGAAAAAACGAGAAAGATGTTAAGCCAGGAACTGGAATATGTGCTGAATCAGGCGTTTGTCAATGCGACGCACAAACGGCAGGAGTTCATTACCATCGAACACCTGTTGCTTGCTTTGCTGGGCAACCCTTCGGCGGTGGATGTCCTGCGGGCCTGTGGTGCAGACCTGGAGATCCTGGCCGACAATATCCGGCAGTTTATCGAAGACAACTGCCCTTTGCTGCCCGAAGGCGAGGAGCAGGAAGCACAGCCCACCATCGGCTTTCAGCGCGTGTTGCAGCGTGCAGTGTTTCATGTACAGGCATCCGGCAAGAAAGAGGTCAGCGGTGCAAACGTGCTGGTGGCCATATTCAGCGAAAAGGACTCCCAGGCCGTGTATTTTCTCAATCAGCAGGGAGTGACGCGTCTGGATGTGGTGAATTACATGGCGCACGGCGTTTCCAAGGTAGGCAAGGGAGATGCCGAAGAGGATGCTGCAGAGGGAGAATCCCCGACCGCATCCCCCGAAGGTGAGCCGAAACCGACTGCGCTGGAATCCTGGACGCTGAATCTCAACGAACACGCCAGGAAAGGCAAGATAGACCCTCTCATCGGCCGTGAGCATGAAGTCGAGAGAGCCGTGCAGATCCTGTGCAGGCGCCGCAAGAACAACCCTTTGCTGGTGGGTGAGGCTGGTGTGGGCAAGACGGCCATCGCCGAAGGTCTGGCCAAGAAAATCGTGGACAAGGATATTCCCGCAGTACTGCAGGACGCCACCATCTTTTCCCTGGATCTGGGTGGCCTGGTGGCCGGCACCAAGTATCGGGGTGAGTTCGAGAAACGCCTCAAGGCGGTGCTGAAGGAGCTGAAAAAGATTCCTAACAGCATCCTGTTCATCGACGAAATACACACTATCATCGGTGCGGGTGCCGCTTCCGGAGGCACCATGGATGCTTCCAACCTGATCAAGCCCATGCTGGCTTCCGGCGAGTTGCGCTGCATCGGCTCAACCACGTACCAGGAGTTTCGCGGTATCTTCGAGAAGGATCATGCGCTCAACCGCCGCTTTCAGAAAATCGATGTGGTTGAACCCAGCATCGAAGAAGTGGTGGACATCCTCAAGGGGCTGCGCAGTCGCTTCGAAGAGCACCACGACGTGAGCTACAGTGATGAAGCGCTGCAGGCTGCGGCCGAACTGGCCGACAAGTATATCAATGACCGCCACATGCCCGACAAGGCTATCGATGTGATCGACGAGGCGGGTGCGGCCACCCGGCTGCAACCGGAAGACGAGCGCCAGACGGAAGTCGGTGTCGAACAGGTGGAAACCGTGGTGGCGCGCATCGCACGGATTCCCGAACGCAAAGTCTCCACCTCCGATGTGGATGCGCTGCGCAATCTCACGCGGGATCTGCAAATGGTGGTCTATGGGCAGGATGAAGCCATCGATGTGCTGACTGCCGCCATCCGCATGAACCGTTCCGGTCTGGCTGAAGAAAACAAACCCGTGGGTTCTTTTCTGTTTGCCGGTCCAACCGGTGTGGGCAAAACTGAAGTCACCCGCCAGCTGGCGCGGGTCCTGGGGCTGGAACTGATCCGTTTTGACATGTCCGAATACATGGAGCGCCACGCGGTGTCACGTCTGATTGGTGCGCCGCCGGGGTATGTGGGCTTCGATCAGGGCGGATTGCTGACCGAACAGATCACCAAGCATCCCCATTCCGTGCTGCTGCTGGATGAAATCGAAAAGGCGCATCCGGATGTCTTCAACCTGCTGTTGCAGGTCATGGATCACGGCACACTCACGGATAACAATGGACGCAAGGCTGATTTCCGTAATGTGATCATTATCATGACCACCAATGCCGGAGCCATGGAAATGAGCCGCCGTTCCATCGGCTTTACAAGCCAGGATCACAGCTCGGACGGCAAAGAAGTCATCAACAAGCTGTTCACCCCGGAATTCCGCAATCGCCTGGATGCCATCATCCAGTTCCAGCCTCTTTCACTGGAGAGTGTCAGCAGCGTGGTGAGCAAGTTCCTGTTCGAGCTGGAAGGACTGCTGGCGCAGAAGCAGGTGACTATCAGCGTGGACGAGGAAGCCCGACTGTGGCTGGCGGCGCAGGGTTACGACCCCAAAATGGGCGCCCGCCCCATGGCGCGACTGATCCAGGAAAAAATCAAGAAGCCTGTGGCGGAAGAGTTGCTGTTCGGCAAACTCAGCCAGGGTGGACATGTGCGCGTCCAGGTGAAGGATGATGAACTGGTTTTCGTCTATGAGAACCAGAAAGAAGAGGCCTGATCAGGCTCTTCGGGGCAGTATGGATCAGCGCTCGCGGTAAACGATGCGTCCCTTGCTCAGGTCATAAGGTGTCATTTCCACCTTGACCTTGTCACCGGTGAGAATCCGGATATAGTGTTTGCGCATCTTGCCGGAGATATGAGCGGTTATTACATGACCGTTCTCCAGTTCCACACGAAACATGGTGTTGGGCAGAGTCTCCTTGACCGTGCCTTCCATTTCAATTACATCTTCTTTTGCCATAAAATCACTAAAAATCGTTGATAAATAAAACGCAGCATGCTGTTCCTGAAGGAGAGAATGTCTGCGAAGGCGCAAGATTATAGCACCATGTGAACGAAATCTGCATGAAATATGGCATTGTCGGACTGATGCCCCTGGAAAATGGCGGGAATGGAAAGCATGAAAATCAGCGGAAAGGGGATATCGGGGTTCTCCGCAGGGAGAACAGGGCTGGCAATGCTCATCCTGCTGCAGGCAATGCTGCTGTCCGCGGCCTGTGTCGCGGGTGGCATCTACAGCTGGAAAGACAGGGATGGCAATATGCATTTCGGAGACCGTCCTCCGGTGGAGGTGCGCAGCACACAGCTGGATGTGAAAGTAAACACCGTCAGCGCGCCTGACAACGTGAAAAACAGTGCCAGGGAATATGCTTCGGATCTGGCCAGGCGCCAACCGGATATTCCACCGAGAAAGAAGAAAGTGGTGATGTATTCAGCTGCCTGGTGTGGCGTGTGCAAGCGCGCCAGAAAGTACTTCAAACAGCATCGTGTGCCTTTCAGGGAATATGATATCGATGCCTCGAAAAGCGGGCGCAAGGCCTATGAGAAATACGGTGTCAGCAGCGTGCCGGTTATTGCTGTAGGGAGGCAGCACATGCGTGGTTTTTCACCGGAAAGCTTTGAACGCTTTTATGCCCGGGCCAGTAAATGAACAGGTCGCCAACATGAATCCAGGGTTTATACCGGAGCGTATTCAGTGTCCTGAATACAGGTTCGTCACTTCATCGGTGAAATACATGAGTACACGGTTGCGCCGCAGCTTAAGGGTCGGCGTGAGCAGTCCGTTTTCCGGTGTCATGGGTTCGTGGAGTATGGCGACCTTGTGTATTTTGGCGTAGCCGGGAAAAGCGCTGAGCTGTTTCTGTACCCGCACCAGCACTTCCGCAAGGATGACCTCATTGTTGTAGTTCTGCGGATCCCCGACTTTCAGGCCAGAAGAGCGGCACAATTCGTCGAAGCGATCCGGGTTGGGAACGACGAGAACGGATAAATAGGGCTTGCCCTCACCGATGACCATGGCCTGTTCGATCAGCGGATCCAGGGTAATGGCATTTTCCATGTCCGCCGGTGGAATTTTCTCACCGGTGGAGAGCACGATGATTTCCTTCAGCCGGCCGGTGATGAAGATATGTTCATCTTCGATACGGGCCTTGTCTCCCGTATGCAGCCAGTGCTCCCCATCGATCATGTCGGCAGTGGCTTCCGGTTTGTTCCAGTAGCCCAGCATGATGCTGGGGCTGCGGGTCAGCAGTTCTCCCTCGTCGGAGATTTTCACTTCCACGCCGGGCAGGGGGAGTCCCACGGATGCAGGAATGTTGTTTTCCAGCGGATTGGCGGCGATGATGGGGCTGGTCTCGGTCAGACCGTATCCCTGGGTCACCGGGATGCCCAGGCCGATGAACATGCGTGCCACGTCGGGAGAGAGCGCTGCACCGCCACAGACCGTAAAGCGCAGGCGCCCGCCCAGACGCTGGCGCACCTTGGAACCCACCAGGGCATCCAGCAGCGGTTGCAGAAGCAGTGAGCTGCTCCATTTTCCCCTGCCCTGGTCATATTCAAATTTCTTCCACCCGATATCGATGGCCGCCTTGAACAGCTTCTGCTTGACGGTGGATTCTTCGGCAAGCTTGTCCATGATGCGGCCATAGATGCGTTCGAAAATACGCGGCACGGATACCAGCAGGGTGGGGCGGATAAGGGACAGGTCCTCGGCGAGCTGGGGTATGGATCTGTTGTAGGCCGTGGTGCAGCCGCAGACCATGGCAAGGTAGTAGCCCACGGTCCGTTCGAAGGTGTGGGACAGTGGCAGAAAGGACAGAAAGACATTGTCCGGGCCGATATCAAAGAAATGCAGCGCCGCGTGAATGTTCCAGATAATGTTGTGGTGGCTGAGCATCACGCCTTTGGGCCGGCCTGTGGTTCCGGATGTGTAGACGATGGTGGCCAGCTCTTCCGGTGCGGCTTCGTTCGCGATCAGATCCAGTGTATAGGGTTCCTGCGGCAACCATTCCCCCAGTGATTTCAGTTTGGGGTGCGGGTCTTCGATTTTTTTCAGAGAAACGATATCGCGAATGCTTTCGAGCTGGTCGATAGATTCCCTGAGCGTGTCCCATTGTTCCTGGCCTTCGATTACCAGCAGAGAGGCCGAACAGTCGTTGCTGATCCAGACGATGTTTTCTGCCCTGTCATTCATGAACACCGGTACCAGCACCAGGCCCAGTCCCAGCGTGGCCTGATCACAGATCACCCATTCCCAGGCGTTGTGACACATGATGACCACACGTTCGCCGGCCTGCAGGCCGGATTTGCTGAGCGCTCTCTGCCAGCGC
>DRLF01000021.1 GCA_011051425.1 Thiolapillus brandeum
ACTCGGCATGCATCAGGTGATCTTCCAGATTCTCCACCCGTACCGGCTGGAATGTCCCTGCCCCCACGTGCAGAGTGACCCGCGCGGTTCCGATGCCCCGCTGCACCAGTTCAGACAGCAGAGCTTCATCGAAGTGCAGCCCCGCAGTGGGCGCAGCCACGGAACCTTCCTGTTCGGCATACACGGTCTGGTAGCGGGATTCATCGAAAGACTCGTCATCGCGCTGGATATAGGGAGGCAGGGGCATATGCCCATGGGAAGACATGAGCGACATGAACCCGGGCGGTTCCGTGGACAGAATGAACATGTCGCCTTCCCGGCCTTCCACCACCAACCCGACATCCCCCACGAGGATGCGGCTGCCGGCCTTGGGAGACTTGCTGGCACGAATCTGGGCCAGGGCCCGGTTCTCCGGCAGCAGTCGCTCCAGCAGAATCTCGACCTTGCCACCGGTTTCCTTGTGGCCGTACAGCCTGGCCGCCATGACACGGGTGTCATTGAATACCAGCAGGTCATTCTCCCGCAGCAGAAGCGGAAAATCACCGAACTGCCTGTCGCTCAGCCCTCTGTCCTGATCGACGACCAGCAGGCGGCTGCCGGTGCGGCGCCGGGCCGGATACTGGGCGATCAGTTCCCGGGGCAGGTCATAGGAAAAATCGGATGTACGCATAGGCGCAGGATTCTACCCCAAGCGTCGAACGAATACTTGCCACTTTTGAATTTGCGGTTATACTTCCGGATCTACTGCCGGGGTGGTGAAATTGGTAGACACGATGGATTCAAAATCCATTGGCCGCAAGGCCGTGCCGGTTCAAGTCCGGCCCTCGGTACCAACAAGCAGTAGCCTTGCACCCAAGGCACACCAAGCCCGTACAACAGCGGGCTTTTTTGTGTCTTCCCGCCCCGCAACCGTTACCGTCATCGTTCCAGCACATCGATGATGGAGCTTTCCCATTTCAGCAGCCCGATTTCATCCAGGGGCGTGGGCTTGCTGCCAAAAAAGAGCACCGCACGCTTGCCATCGGAATAATAGGGATCGGGCGTCAGGTTGTAGTAGGTTTTTTCCGGCGTGGACAGGCGCGATCCGCCAACCATGCCCAGTCGCTGCAGCATCTGGCTATAGGCCAGATCCGCCATCAGGTTGTTGCGCGTGTGATCCACGTCGGGATCGATGACATGGGTGGTGAAGGTGTGCCTGTTGAACTTCACCCCGATGTCACGGCTCACCTGCCCGATGTAGATTTCCTTGCCACGAAAATTGTACGGCGCACGCCACAACCGCATATGGTTGCGCAGAGAGATGGATTCACGGGCTTTCTGGAAACCGATATCCTGTGGCCGGCCGAAAACATAGAGTGGACTGATAGGCGAGTAAAGATAGCGGCTGCCGAAAAGGAAGGAAGCGATAGTCTTGCGCAGGGCGATGGCATGCGTGGTTTCAGTCTGCTTCCAGCCGGCGCGAAGAAGGGCCGAGAACAGGGTATGGCGATCACCGATGAACACGATATTCAGAGGATCGCCAAAATGTTCACCACTCCGGTCGGTAGTACAGCAAGGCATGGCAGCAAGCAGCCGGCGCAGTTCCTCTTCCGTTTCAATATCGGTCCATCTCTCGTAGATGTGATCGAAATCCACCTGGCTGGAATCGGTGACCAGTCCGGGCGCTTTCACGAGCAGGGTGAAGCTTTTCAGATCGTGGTTTCCGAGCAGATCGATATTGACCACCTTGTAGCCTTCATCCATGCGCGTGAACACGAAACCCGAAACCCTGCTGCCCGCCTGTACCGGCGACTGGAATTCCATGGAACGGAAGAAGGCTTCCATTTTCTGGCGCTCCTGCCCATCGGCATGAAGCTGGTAAGCCACTTCCATGGGCGAATAGAGCAGCCTGTCGATACCCGGCTTGAGCAGCAGGTAGCTCCGGTCGCTGTGATTATCCACCTGGATCCAGACCGGCTGTATATGCACGCTGGCCAGGGATACACCAAAAAGCTTCTCGGCTTCTTCCCTGCCGGGGATGGCTACAGTGACGGCAACGCCTTCCTTTGACGCGGTGTCGGCATTCTGCAGCAGATCTACGCCATCACCTGCCAACGGCGTCTGCCAGGATGGCGCTGTGGAGCAACCGGCCTGCAGGGAAAGCAGCAATGCCGGAATGAAGAAACAGACAAGCCGGTATGGGACTGAATGCTGGTTCATGAATTCTGCTCCTTCTGTGCAGTTTCAGTACTGCTCCCTGGGGAAAGCCTCGAATATGACGTCCTGGATCCGCTGGCCCATGTTCCGTGCAGGCTGTTCTTCGAGTACTCCCTGATCGTCTTCCCAGTACAGGTTGCCCCCGGCATCGAGTTTTACCTGCCAGGCGTTCTGTGGCGACATGTCCCGTTCCATGACCTTCGCCAGGGCCTGTCCCAGGCCGGGACTCTCCACCACCACCCCTGCTTCGGCATTGATGTTGAAAGAGCGCGGATCGAGGTTCATGGAGCCGATGAACACCCGCTTGCGGTCCACCACGAAAGACTTTGTATGCAGGCCCACGAATTCCCCCTGCACGGGAGGAATCCCCACCAGGGAGCGGATTGCGGCATCCGGCCTGAGCTCATGCAGTTCCGCACCGGCGAGGATGAGATCATCACGCCACGGCTTGTAGTGGCTGTTCACCGCGGGAACATCATGGGTGGCGAGAGAGTTGGTGAGAATGCGCACCTTCACGCCCCGATCTGTCAGATCACGGATGAGATCGATGGCAGGCTGGGCCGGTATGATATAGGCATTGGTGATGAGCAGCTCCTCTTGCGCGCTGCCCATGATGCCGAAGATATTGGCAGCCACATTCTGTGCAATGCCCTCGTGAACCGCTGTATCGTAAACCAGCCGGCTGGTGCCCGGGTAAAGCTGATCGACCAGCGTCTTCAGCTCAGGCTCCCAGCTTTGGGGTTTTTCCGCAAAACGTTTCATTCTTGCCGATGAACGGTTCCTTGCGCGTATCCGGTCCCACTTCTTCCTGGCGAACACCGGATCCGGCTCGGTATCCAGGTTTCCTGCAGATACCACCCATTCGCTGTTCCAGAAACTGTCGAACATGCCGCTGGCCTGGGCGCCAATGGCACCGAATCCCAGCAGATCGAGGTCATGGAAATTGTAGGCATCGCTGAGGCCGAAATAGTGATCGCCGATATTGCGTCCACCAACGATGGCCGCCACACCATCTGCCACCATGAGCTTGTCGTGCATACGGCGATTGAGGCGTTCCATCTCCACGAGAAAGGCTCCGGCACGGGAAAGGACACCCCGCTCCTTCCAGGGATTGAAAATGCGGAACTCAATGTTGGGATGATTCTGCAACTCGTACATGAGCTGCCCCAGGCCAATGGTGAGCAGGTCGTCCACGATGAGCCGCACCCTTACGCCCCGGTTTGCAGCTTCCACCACCCGCTCCAGCAACAGGGTGCCGGAGTCGTCGGGGTACCAGAGATAGGTCTGTATATCCAGGGAGGACACAGCGGAATCGATGAGTGCCAGCCGCCACTCCAGCGCTTCCTCACTGCCGTCCAGCAGCCGGAAACCGGAAGCGTCATTGCCGTGCTGCAAGCGGATATCTGCCGCGATTTTGGCCAGAATGCCGGACTCCGCTTCCGCTGAAGCCTGGGAAAGCTCAGGCCTCGGCAGGTCAGTACGCAACGAGGGGCTGCTGCAGGCGACAAGCAGCAGGATGGATGAAACAATCAGCAGGCTCCTCAGCTTCATCCTTTCCCTCCCTCAGCTTCCCATGTGCCGGCAGACCACCGGAAAGTCAGAGATCCTCCCGGCTCTTCCCGAACTTTCAGTTTTCTGCCAGCGCAGCCGGCCAGGCATTTCATTCCCGCTTTCATCTCATTCGCCCCTTGTCCTTTTTCCGCCACAGGCGGAATAACTGAACTCGAGGGGATCTGCCGGACCCACCCATCCCGCTGGGTGCACGACCTGTCTTCTGTGGAATACGGCCTTGCAGTCATCCGCGTAACGCACCGTCCAGCCACGAAAATCGATGCCGTTCAGGGTTGTCAGTACACGCTCATTGCTCTTGATCCAGCTCACCATGGCATCCAGATCCCGTTCGTTCTGGTAACG
>DRLF01000022.1 GCA_011051425.1 Thiolapillus brandeum
GAACCTCGATTTTACGGGGCTTGTGCTCCTCACGTTTGGGAATACGCAGTGTCAGCACCCCATGTTTCAGGCTGGCTTCCACTTTCTCCGTATCCATTTCGCTGCTGAGCGTAAAGCTGCGCTGGTAGTGGGTGGCGCGTACATCCGCATACAGGGGCTCCATACCTTCAGGCATGGGAATTTCCGCATCACCTTCGATAGTCAGGGTGTCGCCCTCGACTTTCACGTTCAGACGATCCTTCGAGATCCCCGGCATGTCGGCATGCAGGGTGATGCCACCATCATCTTCAAAAATATCCACGTCGGGACGGATAACGGGTTCAGCCTGTTTCAGTGCTGGCTGAACTTCGGTATCGGCTTTTTTTGCAATATCTGTCTTGTCACTCATCTCATTTACCTCCGACTCTTCTGTTCAGCTGACCTTGATCTGCTTGGGTTTGCTTGATTCCTTCCGTTGCAGCCTAACGTGCAGAACGCCATCCCTGTAGCTTGCATCCACCCGCTCCGGATCAATGTCGTCGGGCAGACTGAAAGTGCGGCGGAATTCGCCATCGAAGCGTTCCTTGCGGTAGTAACTTGCACCCTCTTCACGAATGATGCGACGCTCACCGGCCACATTGAGCACGTTGTTCTGGATGGAGATATCCAGACTGGAGGGATCGACACCTGGTGCAAAGAAATAGACATCCACTTCTTCCGCTGTACTGCCCACATTCACCGGGGGAAATGAACCGGCTGAGGAACGTATGCCGTTCGCCCATGGTGTGCTGCCAAACACGGCTTCCATCTCCTGTTGAATGCGTTGCAGTTCGTCAAATAAACCTGTTGTTCCGAACATATCAGTACCTCCTGATTTTCCTGGTTTCTACAAAAATTTACGTAAGGTCAGGCAAGGATATTTCAAGAACCGGCAGAAAATTTTTTACTCAAATACATCAACAACTGCTGTTCAGGCGGTAGAGCTGCTGCCTGAGATCCTGAATCTCGTCCAGCAGTTCGAGCGCCAGTGCGGCGCCGGACAGATTGATACCCAGATCTCTTTGCAGATGCAGCACGGTACGCGCGCGGTGCAGTGCCGGTGCGGCAAATTGCCACCGGGCCATTTCCGTGCCCCGGGGTTCCAGGATGCCTTCATCCACCAGCTCCATCACCCACTCAGCATGCATGGCACAGGCGCGGCTCAATTCACCTAGAGTCAGCATACAGTCTTCATCCAGCAGGACACCGTTCAGGATTTCATCATTCATGATTTACACTCCCAGTGCCGCCCGCGGATTGAAGGGCAGCTCCTGTTTCATCTTTTCATAGAAGGCCTTGGCTTTTTCGGAATCGGCAGGTGGCAGCACGATTTTCAGCTGCACATAGAAATCACCCGCCTTTTTCCCCGGTATGCCTTTGCCCTTCAGGCGCATTTTACGGCCACTGGTGGAGTTGGGCGGAATCTTCAGATCCAGCACACCCGAAGGTGTCGGCACCTTGACCTTGCCTCCCAGTGCAGCCTCCCAGGGAGCCACGGGCAGTTCCAGATACACATCCCTGCCCTCTACCCTGTAGAAAGGATGAGGTTTGAACTCGATTTCCAGATACAGATCACCGCTGCCACCCTGCCCCACACCGGGAGCGCCCTGGCCGGCCAGCCGGATCTGCTGGCCCTGTTTCACGCCCTTGGGAATACGGACTTTCAGCGTCCGCTGACGGGTGATCACATGACCGCTGGCATCGACCTCAGGCACCTGCAGGGTGATGTTCCGTGTTGCACCCTGATAGGCATCCTCGAGATCGATAAGCACCTTGGCATGATGGTCCTGCCCACGCATGTGGAATTCCCGCTGGCGGGCACCTGCGCTGCTGAATCCACCGCCTCCCCTGCCAAACAGGGATTCGAAGAAATCACTGTAGGCCTGGGAATCCCCGCCGGCACCGGTATAGCCTCCGCCACTGAACTCGAAACCGGCATCCCAGTCCGGGGGCGGATTGAAATCCTGGCCAGCCTTCCAGTTCTTTCCCAGCTGATCATATGCGGCGCGCTTTTCCGGATCCTTCAGTACTTCATAGGCTTCGCCGAGGCGCTTGAATTTTTCTTCGGCATCCGCTTCCTTGCTCACATCAGGATGATACTTGCGCGCCAGCTTGCGATAGGCCCGCTTGATCTCATCCTGTGTGGCGTCGCGCTTGACGCCCATTACCTCATAGTAGTCTTCAAACTCCACGTCATACTCCTGACTAGCGAATCACCACGAACAGGGCACCATTGCCCCGTACTATATTCAATAGTAAACCTTTGTCACCCGCCTGAGCAGTCAGTGCGGAAAATTCCATCAGCGAACCCACCGGCTGACGGTTCACGGAGACGATCACGTCTCCAGCCCGCAGACCGGCTTCCCAGGCCGGGCTGTTGCGCTTGACCTTGAGAACCTCGACCCCGCCTGACTCAGACAGCGGATGCTTATCATCCAGGTTGCCCAGCAAGGCACCGTCGAGCCGTTTGCTGAACTTGAACCCTTCGGCCCTGGCATCCTTGGGCAGCGCAATTTTGGCAGAAATGTTTTTCCGCTTGCCGTCCCGGATAACCTTGAGCTTTATGGTACTGCCTGCGCGCAACATGCCTACCGCATTGCGCAGGGCACCACCATCACTGACATCCTTTCCGTCGATGGCAATGATGATGTCACCGGAAATCAGCCCTGCCTTGTCCGCGGCGGAACCCGGCAGCACCTGTGTCACGACTGCGCCACGGTGATGACTGATACCGAATGCATCGGCCAGCTCCCGCGTCATGTCCTGCATGACCACACCCAGCTGGCCCCGTTGTACTTCGCCATACTGGGCAAGCTGGGAAACGATGGCCTTGACCATGGTTGCCGGTATGGCGAATCCGATACCTATATTGCCGCTGCCACCCATGATGGCCGTGTTGATGCCCACCAGCTTGCCACGGGTGGTAACCAGAGCGCCGCCGGAGTTGCCGGGATTGATTGATGCATCGGTCTGGATGAAATCCTCATAGCCCTCGATACCCAGGCCCGTGCGTCCCAGGGCGCTGACGATACCGTAGGTGACCGTCTGTCCCAGGCCAAAGGGATTTCCGATAGCCACGACGAAATCACCTACCCTGAGATATTCGGAATTCGACAAAGGCAAGGCTGTCAGTTTGTCTGCATCGATCTGCAGCAGGGCAATGTCCACTGCAGGATCTTCACCCAGCAGCTTCGCCTTGAAGCTTCGCTGATCCCTCAAGGTCACGGTGATTTCATCGGCACCATCCACCACATGGTGATTTGTGATCACCCAGCCCTTCTTCGCATCCACGATCACACCGGAACCGAGGCTCTGGGATTTCTTTTGTACCGGCCGGTCACGGTAGGCGTAAGGCTGATGGGAATAAGGGTCCAGCAACAGCTGCCGCTGCTTCAGCCCCACAACCTTGCTGGTAGAGATGTTCACCACGGCGGGCAGAACTTTTTCAAGCACGGGCGCAATGCTGTCTCCTGGCGGTGGTGGCGCAGCCTGTCCCGACAGTGGTGCAACAACCATCAACAGCAGCAGTGTCGCGAAGATTCCGTATTTTCGATTTTGAGTAATCAGCATCAATTCAAGCTCCTGGAACAGGCCGCAGCAGGTTTGCCCGGCATTCAGGGGTGATATCAGACAACAACACCATATCAGAGGCGAGAGGCTTGCGGCCGGATCGTCTTACTGTACCTTGACGTCGATCCTGTGTCGGCGTGCGGCAGAAGACTTGGGCAATTCGATCCGCAGGACACCCCTTTTGTAACTGGCCCTGGCTTCGTCAGCGATAACATCATCCGGCAGTGGCAAGGCGCGTTCGAAACTGCCATAAGCGCATTCCAGAATGTGGTAACGGCCATCGGTGTGTTCCCGTTCAATATTCTTTTGACCACGAATCACCAGATAGTTCTCTACCACTTCAATATTGAAATCCGACCCTTCCATACCGGGTGCTTCCAGACGGACCACGACCTTGTCATGATCATCATAAACTTCGGAAGCGAGCACACCCCATCCTGTGCTGCGGGCAGCCAGTTCACGGCTTTCCTCACTGTCGCCTTTCCCGCGGGAAAAGCGGGTAATGGCGTTTGCGGCACGCCGGTACAGGTGCTGCCAGCCGTCTACCAGGCTGTCCCATGCCTGGCTCATACCGTTCCTGATCTGTTGCAAGGTAGACATAGATAGTCCCTCCACATTGTTTCAAAAGTTTGTCAGTTCGGGCACAGCCGGCCCTGATTCGCCTTGAAAGTGGGTATCCACCAGATGGATTTCAAGAGTAGAATCAAACAATAATAAATACCGAACAACGGAAGCATTGAATTACCGCTGTTTCATTCCCATATAAAGCATTATCACCCGATTGTATTGACATACTGGAGGAACAAATGAACAAGAAAAACCTGATACTGGGCATGGTGACTGCGCTCAGCCTGCCTGCAGCGAATGTTCTGCACGCGGAGGATGCTGCTCCCACAGCGCAACAACAGAGCGCGCCTGCCTATCTGGGTATCGTAGTCGGACCTGTGCCACAGGTTGTACAGGCACAACTGCCTGAAGACGTTGCACAGGGCCAGGGCCTGATGGTCATGCGTGTCATGCCGGATTCTCCTGCCGCGGCTGACGGGCTGAAATCTCATGATGTCCTGCTGACTCTGGACGGCAAGAAGCTGATTGCACCCGATGACCTGGTCAGCAACATAAGAAGCAAGACTGCAGGAGAGAAAATCAAACTGGAAGTGCTGCGGCATGGCAAGGTCAAAGGCATCGAGGTCACACTTGCCGCACAGCAACGCTACCAGCCTGAATCAAGACGTCCACCTTTTCCGCAGCAGATGATGCCCCATCGCAGCCCCATGCCTGACGCACGTTCAGAAGTGCGGGTAGAGGAAAGCTTCGAGTCCATAGCGGTAAACAGACTGCCCAACGGCAAGTACAAGGCCATGATCGAGTTTCTGGACCAGGATGGAAACATGAAGAAATTCGAATATGAAGGATCGAAGGATGAACTCGCAGAGCAGATCAAAAAGGAA
>DRLF01000023.1 GCA_011051425.1 Thiolapillus brandeum
CTTGACTGTTTACTGAGGCCTCCGCCAGCGTTTCGGCAATGGTGCGCATGTCACGCAGCGGGATGCCATCCTGCAGCAGATTCTGCAGCACACGGACAATGGTGCTTAGTGGCAGCGCCTTTGGTGTGAGATCTTCGACGAGTTTGGGCTCGCGCTTGCCCAGCTTGTCCAGCAACTGTCGTGTCTCCTCATGTCCCAGCATGTCGCCGGCATGCTCCAGCAGAATCTTGTTCATGTGGGTGGCGATCACCGTGCTGGCATCCACTACGGTGTAGCCAAGCACCTGGGCGTGATCATGCTGGGAGGGATCAATCCAGACAGCCTCCATGCCAAAGGCAGGGTCAGTGACAGGGATGCCTCTCAGATCCTGCTGTGCGTTGCCGGGGTTGATGGCGAGCTCCTTTTCGGGATGGATGATGCCGTGGCCCTCGGGCACGCCCAGAATGGTGATCTGATAGCCGCCGGGATCGAGGTCGAGATTGTCCTTGATATGCACCGAAGGAATCAGGAAGCCCAGATTTTCCGAGAGCTTGCGGCGCACACCCTTGATGCGGTTGAGGACACCGCCATCCTGATCCTTGTCCACCATGGGAATGAGTTTGTAGCCGACTTCCAGGCCAATGGTATCGACGGGTTTGACATCATCCCAGCTCAGGTCGCGCTCGCTGTCCGGTAGTTGTGGCGCCTCTTCGACGGGTTCTTCGGTTTGTTCGTTTTCATCACCTGTTTTGATATTGAGTGCCCCATAGGCGCTCAGGCCGGCCAGCGTCAGGAAAACCAGATTGGGCATTCCCGGGATGATCCCCAGCAGGCCAAGAATTCCGGCCGTGACCCAGAGTGGGCGTGAATCCCGGAACATCTGATTCATCATTTGGGTGCCCATGTCCTGTGCATCGGAAACACGGGTTACGATGATCGCGGTGGCGGTCGACAGCAGCAGGGACGGGATCTGGGCGACCAGTCCATCGCCAATGGTCAGCAGTGTGTATTTTTGCAGTGCATCGGCAAAGCCGAGACTATGCTGGCCGACGCCAATGGCAAGCCCACCGATGACATTGATGAAGAGGATCAGAATCCCGGCGATCGCATCGCCACGGACAAACTTGCTGGAACCATCCATGGAGCCGTAGAAGTCTGCTTCGCGGGTAATCTCCTCGCGACGTGTTTTGGCCTGCTCCTGCGTCAGCAGGCCGGCATTGAGGTCGGCATCGACGGCCATCTGCTTGCCTGGCATCGCGTCCAGGGTAAAGCGGGCTGTGACTTCGGAGACCCGACCGGCGCCTTTTGTAACCACAACGAAGTTGATGATGACCAGAATGGCAAAGACCACCAGACCCACGGCGAAATTTCCCCCGACCACAAAGCTGCCAAAGGCTTCGATGACATTACCCGCAGCAGCCGCTCCGGTATGCCCTTCGAGCAGAACGACCCGGGTTGAGGCGATGTTGAGCGCCAGCCGCAGCAGGGTGGCAGTCAGCAGGATGGTGGGAAATGCGGAGAAATCCAGCGGCCGCAAGGCATAGATTGCGGCCATCAAAACCACCAGTGACAGCGCGATGTTGAAAGTGAAAAACAGATCCAGCAATAGCGGTGGTACGGGCAGTGTCATCATGGCAAGCACCATGATGACCAGGACTGGAGCGGCCAGACCACTGCGGAGCAGGCTGGCTGCGGATTTTCGTTTTGCGGATTGATTCATGCTTAACGCTCGAATTTGTTGTTTTTGCGGTTCAGATCAAGAAACTCTGTGGGAATATCCAGGTCATCCGGTTGTTGTACAGGCGCCTGTCTGGATGCCATCTGTTCATTGATTCTGTAGATGTAGGCCAGCACCTTCGCTACCGCGACAAACAGGCCGGTGGGAATGGGCTGACCGATCTCGGTTGAGTAATACAGGGCGCGCGTCAGTGGGGGGGCGGAGAACAGCGGGATACTGTTGGCCTCGGCCACCTCCCTGATTCTGAAGGCCATTTGATCGGTTCCCTTGGCGATAACAACGGGCGAATGGTCCTGGCCGTCCTTGTAACGGATCGCCACTGAAAAATGAGTGGGGTTGATCAGGATGACACTGGCTTCGGGCACATCTTCCAGCATTCTTTTTTGCGCCATTTCGCGCTGCAACGCCCTGACCTTTCCCTTGACCTCGGGGTTACCATCGGTCTGCTTGAACTCTTCCTTGATATCCTGGCGTGTCATGCGCAGTTTTTTCTTGTGTGTCCAGATCTGGTAGGGGACGTCGATGCCGGCGACCAGCAGGAGAATGGTGCTGAATGCGAGGAATTCCCACAACATCATCTTGCCACCGTGGATGATGCCCTGGTTGACCGGCTCCGATGACAATAGTAGGAAATTGTCGGCAAGGCCCCATAGCAGGATGGTGCCGACCAACCCAATCAACCCGACTTTGGCGAGTGATTTCAGCAGCTCCACCAGTGCCTGCTGGCCGAACATGCGCTTCAGCCCACTGGCGGGGTTGAGCTTGTTGAATTTGGGTTTGGCTGAAGAAAGCGTAAAATTCCAGCCGCCCATGACCAGTGGTCCAATAAAGGCCGAGACCACGGTGATCAGCAGAAAGGGTGCAATGTATTTCAGTCCCTGAAAAACGTTATTTTCAAACGCTTCGAGCATACTGCTGGTGGTGAACAGTGTGCCTCTCTCGATTTGCAGGCCGCTCTGCATCATGATGCGCAGTTCATTACCGAGATAGCCGCCCACCATGAAAAAGCTCAATGCCGCGATGATCAGCATCAGCGTCGTATTGAGCTCCTTCGAGCGTGCTATCTGCCCTTTTTTTCTCGCGTCCGCGAGTTTTTTCGCGGTTGGTTGTTCTGTGCGTTCCTGGCCGCTGTCCTGTTCCGCCATCAGGGCGCTCCCACATAAGCACGCATGTTGACAAAGGAGTCCTGCATCAGTCGGTCAAACGTTGGCGCGAGTACCGGCAGTGTGACTGTCAGGATGATCAACCCGACAAACAGTGTCAGTGGCAGACCGATTGAAAAGATATTCATCTGGGGTGATACACGGGTCATGACCCCCAGCAGGATATTAATGCTCAGCAGCGTCATCATGGCAGGCAGCGCGAGTGAGATGGCGGCCA
>DRLF01000024.1 GCA_011051425.1 Thiolapillus brandeum
CCCCGCCATTCACCGCCATTCCTGATCGTATCCCAAAGGTTACTGTATTCCTCCCGGCTGGTTTCACCGGATTTCAGCAGGCGCGGGTTGCGGCCTATGACTTCTTCCGCACTGTAGCCTGATACCTCGGTGAACTTGGGATTCACATATTCGATGTCGCCCTGGGGGTTGGTGATGACTACGGAGCTGGGGCTTTGCTCTACCGCCTGGTAAAGTTTGAGCAGTTCACTTTCCGTGCGGCGCATTTCTGTGATGTCTTCACCGATGCCGGTAACACCGATGACTTCGCCCTTGCTGTCGTAGGACAGCGTATTGTTCCAGGTGATGAGGCGGGGTTCCCCATCGCGGGTTTTTACCTGCAGTTCCAGGTGTGAAGGAAAGCTTTGCGGGGTGTCCATCTTCCGGATGATGCCGGATACCTGTTCCTGGTCTTCATCCACAACGAATTTCTTTATCCAGTTTTTACCGATGACATCATCACGTTCCCAGCCGGTGATGTCGAGAAAATGATTGTTGCAGAACGTCACCCTGCCTTGCCTGTTGAGCGCCACTGCTGCAAGGTCGATGTTTTCCAGGGTATGACGGAAACGCTGCTCATAGTCCCGCTGTGCTTCGGCGATGCGATGCAGATAGGTGGTGCGGGCCAGGAAACCGGTGCCGACGAGCACCAGCAGGAACATGGACAGGTACAAAGAGCCGTTGTTCTTGAGGAACAGGGGGAACGTGGAGGCAATCTGACTGTGTGGAATGTGGGATACGATCTTCCAGCGCGGAAACTGCTGTTCATGCACACTGATGTAGTCAGTCATCCCGGGCAGTGCAGACAGCGCGGCTTGCAGCGGATAGACGGTGGTAAAAGTGAACAGCCCTTCAGGGGTTTCGAACTGGCCGCTTTCAGCCCGGGCTATTTGTTGCCAGGCGAGGGGATTCTCGTTCTGGAAACGGATGTTGCTGTCCAGCATGAAACCCCACTCGTTTTCGTGCTTTGGGCTGCTCAACCAGTAGCCGTCGCTGTTGAGCAGCTCCAGGTGGCTGGCGATACTGGCGGCGGCGCGGGAGAAATTGTCGATCAGGCGCGCACCCAGATAGTTGATAAGGACGATGCCTTTCTTGTTGCCGCTGTGATCGACCACGGGGGTACCGAAACGGATAACCGGCTTGAAGGGTTCCTCGATCTTGCCGTTTTCCACATTCAGGTCGAATCGGGAAATGTAGATGCCGCCGGGTTCCTGTGCGAGCGCTTCGCGAAAATAGTAGCGGCTGGCCTTGTTCTGCAATTCCACATAGGGGACAACCTCGACGTTACCGTCGTTATAGTTGACGCGGACGATTTCCATTCCGTTGGCATCCAGGTAGCGTATCTGGTCGTACAGCCCCTTGTTTTTTGCAAATACCCTGAACTCTTCGGCGATGCGCTGTTCGCGGGTCCAGGGCAGTGCTTCCGGCAGGCCCTGGGTCTCGATATGTTCAGCCAGGAAACGCAGGTCCTTCACCACATCGGCAATATCCTCCTGGATCATGCGCTGCGCCAGGTCCACGTTCAGGGACTCCTCGGATTCGATGCTGCTGTGTTCAGTGGTGTAAAAAGTGTAGTAATGCATGCCGCCGATGATCAGCAGAACCAGACAGATGGGCAGGAACAGGCTGATGAAGGTTCTCAGCTGTCCCAGTTGGGTGGGCTGTGCAGGTGGCTGGATTATGGGCATTGCTGGTCGATATGGCGCTGCAGCCGGGCAAGATAGCTGTTCAGCGGCTCGTCAGGTTTGCGTGGCACCAGGAAGGTCAGGCGCGCAGCGATGATGTAGGGCTTGCGGTCACCCTGGCCGGCGGGGGTCTTTTCCGTCAGCACCTCCCTGACCCTTTCCAGCATGTCACCTGAATACTCACAGTAACGGGGCATGGTGACATTGCGGCTGTACCACTGGGCAGCGAAGGAGATGCCGATGAGCATGGCCAGAATAACCAGTATCAGCCGGAACGGATGGAAGGTGGTGTTCTGCTGAGAATCCTGGTGCATGATTTCCGGCATGATCAGTGACTGGGCGTGAGTATCTGTTGTGGGTGGCTGATGCTGTTGCTTTGTTTCAGGTTTCCGGTGACGGCCTGTGCCGTGCATTTGCCCTGGTAAATCCGCTCGCGAACCGACACACCGCCGATATAGTTGGCATTGAGCTGCAGGCCGGGCAAGGCCTGAAGGCATGTCGCAATCTGCGCCAGTCTGGCGCGGTATTGCCCATGATACAGTGGCAGGCCTCGTGAATGTCGCCGGATCCTGATGAAATCCGCATCACCCTCTATCTTCATCAGCGGGCGGAGGCTGTCCAGTACCGCTCCTGCCAGCGTTTCGTCATCCTGCTGCAACTGGTCCGGATGGCGCATGCCGCCGATATAGCTGCTCAGCAAGGCTTTTCCCGGCGGCGCCCGGTGAGGGAACAGGCTGCTCATCCACAGGTTGCCATTGACAGGCAGGCTGTTGTGTTTGGCAACGAGGAAGCCTGTGCCATCCAGCTTGTGCTGAATGTGGTTGCTGTTCAGTCCCAGATGTACCACGCCAACAGGTGCATATTCGATGCCGGCGAGCAGGCCACTCAGCGTGGTATCCGTCTCTTCGAGCAGCTGGCTGCTGATATCTGCGGGCGTGGACAGAATCAGCTGAGGCACCTGCAGATCTGCAGGCAGGCCACCGATCTTTCCCTGCACCTGCCAGCCCTGTTTCAGCTGTTGTATGCGCAACGCCCTGGCGTTGGTGCGCAGCTGGATGCCGGGTGTTTGTACCAGTGCCTGTATCAGTTGCTCCATCCCGTTGTCGAAGGAAAAGGTATCGGCATTGTTTGCGCGGCGACGCTTGATCACCTTGTTGACAAACATGCCCATGGTCAGGCTGCCGTAGCGTTGCTCCAGTGTCGTGAGCCGGGGCAGGACGGATTGGGCCTCCGCCAGATCCGGGTCGGATGCCAGCGTGCCGGACACGAAAGCATCCATAGCCGTGTCCAGTACCTCCTGTCCCAGCCGGCGCCGGATGAATTCTGATACCGTTTCACCCGTGTGGGCGCCCTTGGGAATAAAAGGTTCCGCCATCAGGCGCAGCTTGGCGGGCAGACTCCACAGGGAAGATGTCAGCAATGCGGGGAGCAGCATGGGCACGGGGGTGAGCCTGTCATGGTGAACGATGTAACGGCTGAGACGTTCATCGCGCTGCTGCCGGTGCTCTTCCAGACCCAGGCCGGATATTATCTGGTCCACCTGAGGGCGGAAATTCACCAGCAGTGCGGCGGCGTCCTCGGTGAGATAGCCTGCTTCGCTGTGGCTGCGGATTTTTCCACCAGGGCGGGATCCGGATTCCCAGATCTCTACGGAGATACCCTGCTGGGCCAGCCACCAGGCCGTGGAGAGCCCGGAAATGCCGCCGCCGATGATAAGTACCTGGCTCTTCACACAGTCACCTTTTCTTCAGCTCGGCCTTCATCTTATCCAGCAGTTCCCGGTCGAGAAGACCCAGACCGCCCGTTTCCGGATCCTGCTGTGATTCCACGTACTGCCGGATCTCGGAGAAGCGCTTCACCGCCTGGGGATTCTCCTTCAGCCGCGGGACGCGGTTTCTCGCAATATCGAAAGCGCTGAAGTCCAGCTCCTGCATGCCGAAGCCTTTCATGCGCCGCACTGCCTTCATCATGGCGCGGTTGCGGAAACGTGTAAGGTCTTCCGGCATGATGGTTTCGATGCCTTCACGGCGGGCGTTGAATTCGGCGGCCTTCTTGATGCCTGCACGGACGAAATCCGGTGCGGATTCGACACGTTGCAAGGCTTCTGTACTCCAGCTGACGCCAGCCAGATCGGTGCTGAATACCTTTTCCACGTCTTCGCAGGCCACCACGATAGCGCTGCGGCGCCGGGCTTCACGCTCTGCGGCGTTCTGCAGGGTGGGCCTGACGAACAGGGCGGCCTGGGGCGAGCGCTGTGCAAGCAGTTCGTTCAGCAGGGCCGTTGCGCTGTCTTCCCAGGGGAGACCGGGTTCGCTGCTGTCGCCGGCTTCCAGACGCTGCAACAGCCTGATGTTGACTTCCAGGCGTCCTTCCCCGCGCGCCACGTCTTCCGCCACGGTGAAGATGCCATCGCGCAGGAAATCCGGAAGCTGTTCCAGCCAGGTGACCGCTTCAGCAGTCCAGGCCAGGGGCTTGGTTTCCCCTCCGGGCTTGCTGTTATCGGGACGTTTCATGGGGAAGCTGTCGCCGAAACGTCTTGCCGCCAGGGTGCTCAGGTGATCTGTCGTTACGGTGTGCTCGCCCAGGCTGCGCACGTGGTTTTCAGCTCGTTTGCGCACCATCTTGCGCAGGAAGCCGGGAATGCGTTCAAGGCGCCGGCTGGCGTCTTCCGTCCAGCTTATCTCATCCGCGGTCGTTTCTGTCAGCGGCTGGATGATGGCGCGGCCGCTGGGCATATGTCCGCACCAGGGATCTGCATCCATGAGATCACCGCCCATGGCCAGGGGACGCGCCCGGCAGCCGCCACAGAGTTTCTGGTATTCGCACTTGCCGCACTTGCCCCTGAGCTCGGGTTTGCGCAGGCGCTCAAAGCTTGGCGCCTCGTCCCAGATCTCCCAGAAACCCTGTTCGCGGATGCTGCCTTCCTCATCGGGAATGTAGGGGCAGGCGGTAACCGCACCTTCAGGCGTGACGCGGCAGTAGTGGATGCCAGCGAGGCATCCGCCGCCTTCGTAGCCCTGGGCACGTGTGAGGGGGGATTCCGGGTTGCACTCATAGGCGATGCGCTTGTAGTGGGGCGCGCAGCGGGCGCGGATGATCAGGTCCCTGCTGTTCTCCTGTGCTTCCACCAGCTGCCTGAGTACCTGTTCATAGCGCGCAGGACTGATGTCAGACATGGATTCACCCCGGCCGGTGCAAACCAGAAAAAAGATGTTCAGCACATGGGCGCCGCTGGCGGTGGCAAAATCGATCATGGACTGCACTTCATGGGCATTTTGTTCGGTGACGGAGAAATGCACCTGGAAGGGCAGGTCGTGCTTGCGGCAATGATCCATGCCGGCGAGGGTCTTTTCCCAGCTGCCGGGGCAGCCCCGGAAACTGTCATGGCTGTCAGGATCCAGGGAATCCAGGCTGATGCCCATTCCCATTGCGCCGGCAGATTTGAGGGACTGCACCCGCTGTTCCGTGAGGAGTACGCCGTTGGTGCCGATGACCATGGCCAGCCCCAGGCTGTTGCCGTGACGGATGAGATCCTCCAGATCACGCCGCAGCAAAGGTTCGCCGCCGGTGAGCACCACCATGGTTTCGTTGCTGCGCGAAGCGATGTCCGTCAGCAGTTTCCTGACTTCCTCTGTGTTCAGCTCGTCCTTTCCGCCGCTGTGCCGGGTTTCAGCGTCCATGTAACAGTGGGCGCAGGCCAGATTGCAGCGGCGTGTGAGGTTGACTGCAATGAGGAAGAGATCGTTATCCATTGCGCGGGTCGTCGGGGTCGAGATGGAAGATGCCGCGCTCTGCCCAGAGGGCCTTGACGGCATCCACTGCCGCTTCGTTCACTTCCGGCAGGTTTCGGCGCCGGCTCCAGCCTTCTATTTCCTGAATCAACATACCGCGAACCTTGTCCGGCGCCCTGGCGATACGCTGGCGGGCTTCCGCAGCCCAGGGCATGGTTTCACTGTTCTGTTCCGAGCCTGACTGGAAAGTTTGCAGCACCTCCTGAATGAAGCTTGCATCGATCTTTTTCCGCCCGTTCCTCGCGGCAATGCCCTGGGCGGCCTTGCGGGTCATGTCACGACAGAATCCGGGAGGGACGTTGTTCAGCAGGACTTCCGCTTCCGTATCCCATGGCAGTTCCTGAGAATCTTCCTGTACGGACCGGGCCGGGCTGCCGGACTGCATCATTCCCCCGAACGGGCAAGCGCTGGCGCCATCGGCTTTTTCCGCTGTGCTGCCGGCACCCATTTGCGCCTCCATGGCCTTGCGTGCTTCTGCCAGACCGGCTTCGGCGGTTTCCAGTGAGACTTCCGCGAGCCCCAGCTTCCGGGCATAGTCCTCGATGCGTTGCCTGGAACTGTCACGCATGAAGCCCTCGGGTACGCGCATCAGTCGCGCCAGGGCTGCCGCCTGCCATTGCAGTTCCTGTGACCCGTCAGCCTGCTCAGTGGCAGGGGCTTGTGTTGCGGCCATGGTGCCGGGCTGAAAACCGCCCCCGGGCATATCGTCGTGGAGGAATGTCTGCAGATGCACGGCTTCCACCGTCGGGCTGTTTTCGGTGCGGGCCTTCTTTTCTGCCCGCATGCTCAGGTTGCCCCGCAGGCTGAGGTCCCTGATGCTGAGCAGTAGGGCAGTGGCTTCGTCGCTCCAGCGCATGACCTGGGGAGCATCCGGCTTGCGCCTGAGTTCGCCGCGATCATAAGCGCTGACGATTTCTTCCATGGCCTCTCCGGCATGGCCGGGCATGAGCTGGGCGGTGGCTTCTTCGACGATGCTTTCGGTGATGACCGTGTGACCCTTTTCCTGGGCGTAGCGCAGGATGGCCATGCGCGCCATGCTGCGTACGAAGGAGGGCACCCGTTCCATGCGGGCCTCTGCCTCCTGGGTCCAGGAGGTGCTCACCGAAGCCAGCCTGTCAACCTGGGGCTGGTACTCACGCTGGCTCAGCAGCACCGCACAGGGCGCGTCATTGAGCAGGTATTCGGTGTTGCCGCCGATATCGAGTTCGGGGTCGGCATGGATGCCCGTGGTACCCAGCACCAGCAGGCCGGGTTTGACTTCATTCAGGTAACGGTTGATGACTTCATGGGGCTTGCCGTCCAGCAGCACGGTTTCCACTTCCGTGCCGTGATCCGCTGCGATGGATTGCGCCACCGACAGGTGGCCCTGGTAAATTTTAGCCAGACCGGAATCGATGATTTCCTCATGGAGCTTTTCCTGCTCCTGAAACCTGAATACCTTGCCGGCTTCTTCCGAGAGCACGCCGGCAATACGGTTGAAGGCAACATAGTGGTAGTAGGGGTCGAAGGCGGAAACCACCTTCACATCGCTGCCCCAGGCTTTTGCCAGACTCAAGGCGGTGAGCAGCCCGCCATAGGATTTGGCAGAACCGTCCACGCCCACGACGATGGGGCTGTCGCTGAGTGAGCAGTTCGGATCCTTGATGATCAGCGTGTCGATACTGCTGCGCCGGGAAACACGCTGGCAGACGGTGCCCAGGCGGCTGCCCTTGACGGCGCCCAGACCAAGGGCGCCCATGACCAGCAGGTCGTAGCGGCCGCTGTTGGCTTCGTTCACCAGTTCGCGGTAGTTCTTGCCTTCCAGGGAACAGCGCTCTACCGGCAACCGGTCTGCAGCGACAGTTTCCACCTGATCCAGATAGGAATCGGTGATGATGGACAGGCCCCGGGTGATCAGATCGTCATGCACGTCACGCTGACGCTCCAGTTCCTGCTCTTCCCGAAACTGCTCGGGCAGACCCCCTTCCATCTGCCGGAAGCGGGCATCGTGGAGCTTGGCGGCATACACATGTGCTGCGGTCAGCCTGGCATGGAAGTGCGTGGCCAGGCCGATGGCCTCCAGCGTGCCGCGGTTCGCGTGGTCAGAAGAATCGACGGCCAGCAGCAGGGATGAGTAACCGGGCAGAACTGCCTTGTCTTCTTCCGGATGGGCTTGGGTTTGTGCGGTCATGGTCTGTTCGGGCCTTGGGTTGTAAAGAAATCAGCCGTGTATTCGTTAGGGCATACACGGCTGATTTGCATCGGACAGAGGGCGGGTGGCTTATCGTTGTGTGAACCAGTAAGCCACAATATAGCCGATTACCAGCAGATTGATGATACCGGCTATCAGCGCCATGCTGTCCATGAGGCTGAGCCGCCATCTGCGTTTTGCAATCACCCTGTCTGCTCCTCTGTTGCGGTTGCTGAATTACTTGAAGGTAAAGTCAACGGTTGCCTTGCCACCGGCGTCGACGGTTACCTTGGCTTTCTGGTTCTTCAGCATGCCATGCCAGGCTTTGATGGTGTACTTGCCGGGGGGGATGTCGGCAATGGTGTAGCTGCCGTCTTCCGCAACCTTCGCAAAGTAGGGGTTTCGGGCGACGAACACGAAGCCGTGCATGAAATCGTGTGCATCACACTCGATCTTCATCGCCGGGCCTTTTTTCAGCTTGATAGTGGTCTTGACACTGCCGGGCTTGGGCTGGCTGATATTCATCACGGTTTTCTTGGGACCCTTGGCATCGCCACGGATCAGTTCATAAGTATGGATGTTGTGCAGGATGGGGTCGTCGTTGACAGCATCCAGTACATCCTTGTTCTTCATGGCCTGCAGGAAGGGTTTGAACTCGCAGCCTTTCTGGTCGATGATGGCGTCGCCCACGTCGGCGGGAAAGGGTTTGCCTTCCTTGACCTTTTCCAGATACACGATGGTGTCCAGCAGATGGCCGTCTTTGACGCGCACGAAATCGATCTTGCGCTCACCCGTGCCGCAGACGTCATTGTCCTTGGAGATGGTATAGGTCTTTGGTGGCAGGTCCTTGCCCTTGAAATTGATCGTGCCGCTGATGGTGCCGCCATTGGACACGCTGGTTTCCTTGTAGGTGCCCGCCTGAGTTGCCAAAGGCAGGGCGCAAAGGCCGGCGATACTGAGGGTGATGAGTGTCTTTTTCATAGAGTTGTCTCCTTGATTGTTGGGGAATCTCGAGCAAGTCATCCATTCATGGCTTGTTCAGAAGCTCCTTAGGCTGCCTGTTCGGGGTTGTCCCGTTCAGTCAGCAGTTCTTCTATCATTTCGATAAATACGCTGCGCTTGACGCTGTCATCAGCCTGTTTGAGGTTTGCCAGCAGAATACTGTTGGCAAGATCGGTATCGAACCGGCGCAGGGCGCGACCGATCAGCCTTGCTTCTTCGCCGGTACCCAGGGTAACGCCATCAATGATCTTTTCGACCGCCTTGCGGGTAAATGATTCTTCCTGCAGCGGCTGCAGAATTTCTGCCAGCCCCCTGGCAGCAGCGACACGCACGGCCATCTCTTTGTCTTCCAGGCGTTCCATGAGTTTGCGGGCAATGCTCAGAGGAGGAACATCGCGCACCACCATATGATCTGCTTCCGCCGGGTCCTGGCTGTTCAGGGACAAATGGACCAGGGCTTCGATAGCCGCCACGCGGAGGGTGAACTCCGGCGCGGTGAGCGCTTCGGTCAGTGGTATCAGGGCCGCGCGGTTGCCGATATGGCTGAGTGCTCTGGCGCTTGTGATCTTCTGATCCAGATCACCAATGGCCAACTGGGTGATCAGCGTACCCACGGCATCGGACAGTGCTTCCATTTGCGGATTGCGCTGAGCCAGCAGGCCGATGGAGGCGGCAGCTTCGCGGCGCACGATGGCAGCATCGTCATTGAGCGCCTGAATGAGGGTTTGCAGCACTTCCGCCCGGTCGGTCTCCGCCAGAATATGGGCGGCGAGACGGCGAATGTCCTCTTGGGCGTCGATTTTACGGTTGGAACGCATGCGCTGCATGAGTTCCTTGTTGTCCTCGACAATCTCCAGATATTCCTGGGTGATTTCGTCCTGGATTTCCTTTTCCGGGTGGCCGGTTCTCATCATGGTTTCCACGTTTGCCATGGCGATGGCATCCAGGGTGGACATGGCAGGGGCCACATCGCCTTCAGCGACGATTTCCGCAGGGGTTTCCGGCAATTCGAGTTCGGGAGCGGCGTTTTCTGCCGCCTCTTCGTTTTCTGCTGCTCCTGGTTCCTGGTCCGCTTCCGGGTTCTCTACCTGTGTGTCCAGCGTTACTTCGACCGGTGGGGTGGCAGGCTGGGGGATGGTGATTTCACCCTGCAGTGCGCCCAGTATGATGTCCAGGGGATGCGGCAGAGGCGCGGTTCTGTCCTCCTGCTCTTCCGGGGTGACCTGACCGGTTTTTTCCAGTTCCATGAGTGCGGCCAGTGCAGCGAGTCTTACCACCTGCTGCTGATCGGTGATGGCCTGTTCCAGGGTGTTGAGTACGCGGGAATCGATCCGGCCCAGTTTGCCGATGGCTGTGGCCGCTTCCCGGCGCACCATGGGGTGCGCACTGCTGTCCGCAGCAATCTGCAACAGCTTGTCCAGGGCGCCGGGGTTCCCGTTGGCGCCCAGAAGTGCGCAGGCGGCAGAGGCTGCTTCTGCATGGCTGTCGGAGGTGCAGGCGAGCACGGCCTGGAAATTCTGTTCGGAAAGGGCGGTACTCCCAACGACAGGCAACAGCACATTGTAGAGAATGGCGCGCACCCCGGGATCCGGATCGGTAAGCATGGTCTGGAAAACGTCTTCCATTTCGGGGGTGCTGCCGCTGTTCCGGGCCAGTTCCGTGATGGCTTTGAGCGCGGCATGGCGCACTTCACCATCCGGATCGCGCAGCAGCAGGGTCAGTGCACTGAGGTAGGAGGTGGCATTCTGTCTGGCCAGGGACAATGCAGCTTCGGCGCGCACGTCCGGTGCAGGATCTGTCAATGCTCTGCCCAGAGCCCTGGTGGCGTTGCCGGATGAGGACAGCGCCAGTGCATGAGCGGCGCGGCGGCGATGAATGGGCAGACTGTCCTGATTCTGCAGACGCCCAATGACGAGGGATTCGCCATTATCGGAGATGCGGATGAGCGTGTTCAGCAAAGTGGGTTCCATGTCCTGCTGGGTTTCATCATCGATCAGGGCTGCCAGGCTATCGACAGCCTTTTCGGCGCGCAGACTGCCCAGGGCAGTGACTGCGGCTTTTTGTACGTCCCACCAGGTGTCCCAGTCGTCGTCCCATTCCATATCCTCGGGACGCTCCAGACAGATTTTCAGCAGGGGGTCGACAGCTTCTGCAGCGCCGATTCGGCCCAGGGCCGTGGCAATCATGGTACAGACTTCACCGCTGGGGTCGTTTTCCAGGGATTCGATCAGCGCGGGAATTGCTTCGGGCGAGCCAATGTTCCCCAACGCTTCAGCGGCATCGATGGCCACATCCAGGTCTTCGTCCTTCAGGCGTTCAATCAGGGTTTCGACTGAAGCCGTGTCTTTGAGCAACCCCAGGGTGCGGGCGGCGTAACAGCGGTCGGCTTCATCACCGCTCTGCAGGAGCTGGCACAAGGTGTCCACAGTTTCTTTGTAGGTTGTCATGTTCCGGGGGGGCTGCCTTTCCTGTGAGATGTTTGAACTGTTGATTATGCAGTTTTCATGCCATCAACAGGATTGAAAAACCGCTGCTGTATGAGGGCCAGGGCGGGGAGGGTAACAACGTCATTGAACACATTGTTCAATATTGGGCCCAAAACGCTTTTGGATGAGCTGAATTGTGCAATGTCAGCCAGGCTGCAGTCAGTACTGTGGAGAGAAGGATCATGGTGCTGCCGTTGAAGGATTTGGTTCAGTCCGTTTCCGTGAGTGAATGCTTTGTTCAAGAAAGAAATAAAAACAGGAGGGAAATCACCCGGAAAGCGGGATGGCTCCGTTTTCTCTGCCGTATTTTTCAAGGGCTTATTCAAATTAGTTCGTTATTGGCGTGGTTATTGCTAAATACACCGGGAGGCGCAGCGTGGTCGCCCATTCAACAAGTTACCTGAATCTGTGGATCCAGGGCACCGTCAGGAGAACAGGCATGGCCGAACACCCGGATAAAGTGGAATCCCCATCGACGAAAGCGGATGCCGGCTGGGGAAAAAAACTGTTCATTGGCACCCTGATTGCGTTGCTTGGGTTTTTCTACTGGCTGCTGATTTATTCCGGTGGCGTCACGGTTCATCATGGTTGAGGCGGGAGCAGGTATGGAAGAGCAGAATACACTGGGGGTGGGTGGTCGTCTGGTTGCCGTTGCAATTGCCATCATCATCATGCTGGCGGTGTTCTATGGTCTGGATCACATGATTATGGGCATGCAGGGGCTGCCGCTGAATCCTGATTTGTCCCCGGCAGGTTGAAAATGATGAAGCAGACCAGATTCTCCTACATCCGCGGGATGATGCGTCCTGTCCTCATGTTCATGACTGTCCTGTTGTTTACCGGCATGGCCACCCTGGTGCTCGCAGAAACCGGCGCCGGCAGTGCCCAGGCGCGTATTGCACCGGTCGGTGAGGTGCGCCTGCAGGGACAGCCTCCGGTTGAGATAGCTCCAGCAGCCGCAAAGGCTGCAGAGGAAAAGGCCGAACTCGAAGCAGCGCCGCAACCCCGCCGTGCTGACTACCCGAATGTTGGCATGAGCAGCCGGGCCATTGTCTGGGTGCTGGCACAGATGCACCTGTTCTTTGGCGCCCTGGTGCTGGCGGTGCCGCTGTTCGTGCTGATGATCGAGCTGGTGGGTGTGTACACGGGGGATGAGCGCTACGACGATATGGCCCATGAATTCATGAAGATCAGCCTTACGGGTTTTTCCATCACGGCGATTTTCGGTGGTTCTCTGGCATTGGCGCTGTTCATGCTCTATCCGGATTTCATGGGCTACATGATGCATGTGTTCGGTGCTCAGGTGCTGGTGTACGCCAGCATGTTTTTCTTCGAGAGCTTCTTCCTCTACGTGTACTACTATGGCTGGAATGCATTCCGCTACGGCAACCTGAAATGGGTGCACCTGACCCTGGGGCTGCTGCTGAATGCCTCCGGTCTGACCATCATGGTGCTGGCCAACTCCTGGGCGACATTCATGATGGCCCCATCCGGCGTCAACGAGGTCGGTGCCGTGGTGGGCAATATCTGGGAGATCATGAAAGGCCCCTTGTGGAATCCCATCAATCTGCACCGTTTCATCGCGAATATCGGTTTCGGTGGCGCAGTGGTGGGCGCTTATGCTGCGTTCAAGTTCCTGAGTACCACAGACCCGGAAAAACGCGCCCATTATGACTGGATGGGCTATACCTCAAATTTCATTGCGATTCTGGCATTCCTGCCCCTGCCCTTTGCGGGCTATTACCTGATGGCGGAGATCTATTCCTATTCCCAGCAGATGGGCATCACAGCCATGGGCGGCATACTGGCCTGGCTGTTCATCGTGCAGGCGGTATTGATCGGTACCATCCTGCTGGCAGGTAATTTTTACCTGTGGTCAGGCATGTCGCGCACCGAAGGATCGGAGCGCTACAAGGGACTGATCAAGGTAATCGCCTTTGTTTTGGTGGTGAGCTTCCTGATCTGGGTAACACCCCACACCCTGATACTTTCTGCTTCGGAAATTTCCCTTCTGGGCGGAAGCCACCACCACATTCTTGGACCTCTTGGTATCATGCCTGCCAAGAACATTGCAGTAAACCTGATGCTCATCGCCACTTTCCTGTCGTTCCAGCTGTATCGCCGTTCCGACAAGGTAGCTACTGTGCGTTGGGCTCCTCTGGGCAATGCCCTGCTCATCGGTGTGTATGTGGCAGCCGTGGTCAATATCATTTTCCTGGGCGTCTACTATGGTTATTTCACCAACACGGTTTACAAGGTGGGTTCTTCCGTGGCACAGGTGAGCACCACGCTGGTCGTCATCGTTGCGGGTCTGGTTATCGATACCCTGATGTTCAGAAATGCAAAGCGCCTGCCTTCCCATTGGGGGCGTATTCCCGACCGTGCGCAGTATGCCCTGTTCGCGCTCCCTATTGCCTTTACCTGGCTGATGGCGCTCATGGGATATGTGCGTTCCTCGGTGAAGACACACTGGCATGTGTACACGGTGATGAAGGACAACTCCCCGGATAACTTCATCCCCACCATCGGTTACGCGGGCAACATGATTACTTTGGTCACCGTGCTGTTCCTGCTGTGCGTGCTGTTCATGTTCTGGGTGGCCAACCTCAGCGGCAGCAGGCAGGCCAAACCTGAAGCCACAGCCGGAGGTGAGGCATGAAGGTGCTTTTCAAGACGCTGGGGTTCAGCCTGGGGCTGACGCTGCTGTTCACGCTGGTGACCTACCTTCTGCCCCAGGTGAAAGGTGAGGCGCCTGTGGAAAAAAAGGTGGATCTGAGTTCTCTGACCATGGAAGACTTCATCGCCCTGGGTGACGATATCTTTCATAACAAGGGCACCTGTACCCTCTGCCACAAGCCTGCCCCCCTGGGAAGGGCGCCGGACATTGAAGGCGATGACATGGTGGCCGAGTCGGCCAAGCGCCTCGCCGATCCCCGCTACAAGGGAGATGCGAAGGACGCTGAAGGCTATCTGCGTGAATCCATGCTTCATCCCAGCAAATATGTGGTTGCCGGTTGGGGTAAGAAGGGCAGCAACGATTCCGAATCCCCCATGCCCCCTGTCGACAAGCCGCCCATACAGCTGTCGGCGATGGAAATAGACGCGGTCATCGCCTGGCTGGAGGCCAAGGATGGTAATGAAGTGACGGTTGCATTGCCCACGGCAGCAGCTGCGGCCGAGGTGGCTGCCGGTGGCGCTGGCGGAGATGCGGGCAAGGCGCCTGCACCGGCAGCAACGGCTGAAGAAGCGCTGGCCAAGTTTGCCTGTGTTTCCTGTCATTCGCTGGACAGCAAGGACACACTGGTCGGGCCCGGCCTGGTGGATGTGGGCTCACGCCTGACTTCGGAACAGGTTCGCCAGAGCATTCTGGATCCCGGTGCGGTGATCGCAGAGGGTTTTCCTCCGGCTATGCCAACCGATTTTGGCGCAAAAATGACAGTCAATGAGCTGGAAATGATCGTGAAGTATCTGGCGGAGAAGAAAGGATGAAAGGTTTCCGGATTACTGCATTCTGGCAGGCGCTGATCGCCGCGGTACTGGCCTATCTGGTTTTCGACAACGCTTTCCCGCCGGTGCTGCCCAAGACCCTGATGATCCAGTACATGATCATCACCATCATCGGTATTCTGCTGTATTTCGCATTCGATGACAGGAAATGGGAAGAGTTCAAAGCCCCTATCCTGTCCACCCTGAGAGATGACAACAAGGCACCGCTGCGCTGGTTTTTCCTTATCGCCATTCCCCTGCTGGCAGCCTGGGTGGTCTATGGTGCGGTGAAGCCGTCTTACGAGGCACCAGTGGAATTGCGCCAGGTGCATCCCGCACCACCGGCCAGTCTCAAGGTGTACAACAAGACCTTTGATCTGGCGACTCTTGAAAACCCGGTTCGCAACGACATCCTGGAGACGCTGGCGAAAGACAGGGACGCCGGGTGGAGCAAGTACAGGGAATCTGTGGCTGCAGGCCGTGACATCTATTATCAGAACTGCTTCTATTGCCACGGCGATCTGCTGGATGGCAAAGGGCACTATGCCCATGGCTTCAGTCCGCAGCCGATCAATTTTCAGGATCCCACAATCATTCCCCAGTTGCAGGAAGCTTTCCTGTTCTGGCGTATCACCACCGGTGGTCCTGGCCTGCCCGTGGAAGGCACTCCCTGGAATTCGGCCATGCCTGTCTGGCATGAGATGCTGGCGGAAAACGATGTCTGGAACGTGATCAATTTCATCTTCGATTACAACGGGCAGGTGCCCCGGATCTGGGATCCAGAAGTATCCAAAACCGTTTCGGGCATGAAGGACGAGGTGCTGGCACGCCGCAAGAACATCATGGGCAGGGATCTGTACAGGTTCCGCTGTGAAGTCTGTCATGGTGAGCAGGGGGCGGGTGACGGTGTGGCGGCGGATTTCATGTATCCGCGGCCCAGGGATTTCAGTCTGGCCCTGTTCAAGTACAAGACTTCTCCCGGCACGGAATTGCCACGGGATGAGGATCTGTTCAATACCATAAAACTGGGGCTGCCCGGAACCGCCATGCCCGGCTGGGGGCTGCAGGGGCGCGCCCTGCTGACCGATGAACAGATTCGTAGCCTGATACCTGTGATCAAGGGGTTTGATATCACCCAGGCCTGGCCGCCGGAGGATGCTGATGAAGATGCTTTCGATGATGACGGTTTCTATACCAAAACGGATTTCCGTGTCATCAAGGATGTGGAGCCACTGAACGGGCAGATCGCCTATTCCGAAGAATCCATCGAAAAGGGCAAGGCGGCTTTCCGTAAATCCTGCTCCGAGTGTCATGGTATGGATGGCCGGGGAAATATCCGCTCGGGCAAGAAACTGGAGGACGACTGGGGCAATCGCATCTGGCCGCGGGACCTGACCAAACCCTGGACCTGGCGTGCCACTCAATCTCTGGATACCACCGAGAAAGAGCGCGATGAAACCGTCAAGGCCATCTACACCCGTCTGTCCATCGGCATTCCAGGTACGCCCATGCCTGCCCACCGGGCAGTGGAAGAGGGCAACCAGGATCCTGTGAGCCTGGAAGATCGCTGGCATATTGCCAATTATGTCTACAGCCTGCGGGAAACCACCGTGCAACCCCAGGATGGACCGGTGGTCAGCAGCAGGAAACTGGAAGCCGAACTGCCGGCAAGTGTGGATGACGAGCGCTGGAAAGAGGCGCCGGCGGTAACGTTGCACCTGGTGCCCAATGTCATCA
>DRLF01000025.1 GCA_011051425.1 Thiolapillus brandeum
GACCCAGCTTGTGCGCGCGGGCCCGGCTGCCGGTCATCAACACCAGCGCCAGCGCCGCAAAGAACACGGCACCGGTACCGTAGCCGATTACAGCAATATTGACCATGCCATCGCCCATTTGACTAACGTCGGCCGCGGGACCACTACCCCCAATGGAAACCCGTGGCAGAGCAGACTGCCCCCCTTCTTACGCGGGGAACGGGTCAGCCTGAGCCAGACTGTTTAATGTGTCGAAGGCCGCAATATACCTCGGATCTGCAAGCCGCATCCAGCCACCCAGGGCCTGATTATCGACATTCTTTCCTGGCTTGGCAGAAACAACTCTCCGAAACACAAAGAGTTACGGCTAATTGTCTGATTTCTTTAACAGCATCCATGTTACAGTCCCGAAAGGGCAGCACGGGCCGTTTCGATGCCATCGTAGCTTGCGCCATCCTCCACCGCTTTGCCGAGATGCTCCCGGGCGGCTGCCTTGTCCCCTTTTTTGAGGTAGGCCATGCCCAAGTGATACTGGAAGACCGGAACCCCAGGCGCTTTTTCGACAACACGCTTGAGCATCTCGACAGCCTTGTCGTAGTCTCCCAGGCGATAATAGACCCAGCCTGCGGTATCGAGGAAGGGCGGCTGCTCGTGGCTTTCCAAAACCTTGGCGAGCTCCGCCGCCTGGGCCAATCCTGCCTCATCCGCCTGATGATCCGATAGCAGCGCCGCCAGATTATTAATGGCGACTACATTGTCCGGCTGATATTCCAGCACCTTCTCATAGGAAGATATGGCCGCCTGATAGTCCCCCATCTGCTCCCGGACACCGCTTAGCGCAAGCAGGATGTTGACGTCGGACGGATTCCTGGACAATGCCTTCTCATACGTCGCCAGCGCGCCCGCCAGATCCTTCTGCCCCTGTTGCAGACGCGCCAATTGCATGTACGCAAAGATACCGTCGGGATTGACCTCGATTTGCCGCTCAAACGCCTGCTGGGCCTTGTCGATTTCGTTCTTGGCAATATAGACAAGCCCAAGTAATTGGTTTGCGGACCGGTGCGCCGGACTCTTCTCCAGCATGGATTTCAGACGCGCCTCCACCTCGGCCAGACGCCCCGTCTGTATCTCTACCCGCACCAAGTGAGATAGCACCTGGTCCGAACTCGGCGCCTTGACCAGTGCATCTTCATAGGCTTTTCTCGCACCGTCCTTGTCACCCTGCGCTTCGAGAAGACTCCCCAACCGATAATCGACTTCGGCGGAATCAGGCCATATCGTCTTTAGCCTCTCGATAGCAGTCACAGCCTCCTGGTATTTCTTCTGCGCAGCAAGAATGTCCGCCCGTGTCAGCAACGCCGGAATGCTGTCGGGATGCCTGGTCAACACCTTATCGATCATCCGGGTCGCCTTGTCATACTCTTTTCTTGCAAACAGCAACCTCGCTTCGCGCACAAAGCCATCCTCGCTGTCGGGCATGCTGCTCTGCAGCTTCCTTGCAATCTCGCGCATGCCTTCTACATCACCACTCAGAGCAAGAAGATCGAACTTCGCATCCAGCGCCTTCTGGTCATCGGGCCTTTGCTTCAGAATCGCATCGATGTTGTCCAACGCCGCCGTGGCGTCGCCCTGCTGAATGAAGAAACGCGCCAACTGGAGGCGCAGATCCGCATCACCAGGCGCCAATTCGACGGCCCGCTGTAGCGCGTCTCGAGCAAGCTCCTTCTCCCCATTCCCATAGTGCGCCGCCGCAAGCAGCCTCAGCACATCAACCGAATCGGGTTGGCCCTTCAACACGGAACGCAAATTGTTGACTGCCTCGACCCAGTCCTTGTTCGCAAGCGCGAGCCTACCCCTGAGCAACAGCGCATCACTATTGGCGGCATCCACCTTCAATACCTCATCCAGCAGGGCATTGACCTCGTCTACGCGCCCCTTGCCCTCTGAGAGCAACACCTTGGCCAACATAACGCGCGCCTTGATACCATCCGGCCCATCGCCCTCTGCTTGTATCAAGCCCTTCAAAAGACTCTCGGCCTTGGTCCGCTTTTTGTTGACAACATACAACTTCGCCAGAGCGACTTTCAGATCCACCATTTCCGGGTGATTCTGTATCGCCGCCTCCAGCACTCGAATCGCCTCTTCGCCAGATCGCTTGGTCGAGAGAAATTCAGCGAGAACGGTATAGCGCTGCGCATCCTTGGGATCCGCCTCGATCGCCTCCCTCAAGACTTGCTCGGCTTTATCCAACTGGTCCTGCTGGGAAAGGAAAGAAGCCAACCTGATGCGATACCCATAATCATCGGGCTTTCGGTCGATGATCTGGCGAAGCACTTTTTCCGCCTTCCCTGAATCGCCGTTCTTCTGGTAGAACTGGCTCAGCCTCAATAAAACGACAATCGGTTCATCGGTCGATGACACCGCATCGAGCATGACCTTCTCCGCATCGTCCAGGCGCCCCTTCTGATCATACAGACTCGCCAGCAACAATGCCGCCGATCGCAATCCCGGGCTCTTCGCATGCACCTTCTCCAGCTGGGACACCGCCTTGTCAACCTCACCTTCGGCGACCCACAAGCTCGCCTGAAGCGTCAGGCCTTCCAGATTTTCTGGATCCTTCTCCAGCACTTCGCGGACCTGTTCCTGCGCCAATGCCCTAGAATTGGCGACCCTCTGCATTTCCCCGCTCGCCTCCTCTGCCGTCGCACGTGCAAGATAGAACTTCGCCGTCTGAATCTTCGCCTCGAGTAAATCCGGATCCAGTTCGGCCGCCTTGCTGTAGTTCCCAAACGCCTTTATCCAGTTCTGGTCAGCCTCTTCTATGCGCCCTATGTACAGATACGCCTCCGCAGTCTTTGGGTCGATCTGGAGAACGTTCTTGAACTCGATGCGGGCCTTCGCATAATTCTTGTCAGCGAAATACTCCTTTCCTCGCTCCAGGTATTTTGCTTTGCGCTCTTCCTTTCCGCCGCACGACGAGAGAACGCTGCTTACCAGCAGCAGGACCACCACCCGATAGATCCAACCATATTTAGAAACCATCACATTCTCCAATACCCTGAACTCTATACCCACGCGGATTCTTCTTGACCGGCAGCACACCCTGAAAAGGGGCTCTTTGTCAGACAACGCCGCGCAATTCTCCAATCTTCCCAAGATACCACTGGTAGGTCTGTTCAATACCTTCCCTGAGACCAATCCTTGGCTTCCAGCCCAAGCCGTTGATCCTCGTCGTATCCACCAGTTTCCTGGGCGTCCCATCCGGCTTCGACGTATCGTATTCTATACGCCCGTCGAACCCAATGATCTCCCGGACCAGGCCGGCCAGGCTGGCAATGCTGATATCCTTTCCCACCCCAATGTTGACAATATCCGTTTCATCGTAATTCCGCATAAGGAACAGGCATGCGTCTGCCAGATCGTCGACATGCAGAAACTCGCGCAATGCCTTGCCAGTCCCCCACAACGTAACTGCCGGCAGGCCGGACTCCTTTGCCTCATGAAACTTGCGAATCATCGCAGGCAAGACATGCGATTTCTCCAGATCGAAGTTGTCACCCTGCCCATACAGATTGGTGGGCATGGCCGCGATGAACCGGCAGCCATGTTGCCGATTATAAGCCTGACAGAGCTTTATACCGGCAATTTTTGCCACCGCATACCATTCATTGGTCGATTCAAGCGGACCCGACAGCAAATATTCCTCCTTCAACGGCTGGGGCGCCATCCGAGGGTAGATACAGGTACTTCCCAGCGCTAGCAACTTCTTGACCTCGGACCGGTATGCGGCATCGACAACGTTCGCCTCCATCATCAAGTTGTCATAGATGAAGTCCGCTGGATAACGATCATTGGCAAGTATGCCACCGACCCGGGCGGCCGCGAGGAACACATAGTCGGGCCTCTCCGCCTGGAAGAACTCCCTGACTGCACCCTGCTCCCTGAGATCCAGGTCCTTGCTAGTCCTGAGAACCAGGTTATCGTAACCTTCCGCCCAGAGGCGACGGACGATGGCCGATCCTACCAGGCCACGATGGCCTGCCACGTAAATCTTTTCATGTTTCAGCATGGCAACTCGCCGCTCTGTGTCGTGTGCAGTTCATTCGTTATAGTCGAAGGTCTTGTATCCCTCGCGCTTGCATAATTCATCACGCTCGGCGATCTTCAGATCCTCTCGCACCATTTCCGATACCATCTGCTCAAGCGTTATCTCCGGCACCCACCCCAGCTTCTCCCTCGCCTTGGTCGAGTCCCCAAGCAGCGTCTCCACTTCTGTAGGCCTGAAATAGCGCGGGTCGACTTCCACCAGAACACGGCCACTGTTCGTATCGATGCCTTTCTCCTCCACGCCCGAACCTTCCCACCTGATGCTGATCCCAACCTCTGCAAAAGCGGCGTCCACGAACTCCCTGACCGAGCGCTGCACACCTGTCGAGATGCAGTAGTCGTCCGGCTCGTCCTGCTGGAGCATGAGCCACTGCATGGCCACGTAATCCTTGGCATGCCCCCAATCTCTCTTGGAGTCAAGATTCCCGAGATAGAGACAGTCCTGCAAGCCAAGCTTTATGCGAGCAACCGCGCGAGTGATCTTTCGAGTGACAAAAGTCTCCCCCCGGACGGGTGATTCATGGTTGAACAGGATCCCGTTACATGCATAGATCCCGTAGGCCTCCCGGTAATTGACACAGATCCAGTATGAGTACAGCTTGGCAACCGCATATGGACTGCGCGGATAAAACGGTGTCGTCTCCTTCTGGGGAATCTCCTGGACCTTGCCGAACAACTCGCTCGTCGATGCCTGGTAGAACCTGGTCTTTTTCTCGAGGCCGAGAATCCGTATGGCTTCCAGGAGCCTCAGCGTGCCGAGCGCGTCTGCATTGGCCGTATACTCCGGCGTCTCAAATGAGACCGCGACGTGACTTTGTGCGGCCAGATTGTATATCTCGTCCGGCTGAACCTGCTGGATGATGCGGATCAGATTGGTCGAGTCCGTAAGGTCGCCATAGTGCAGCACGAAACGTCGACCGCGCTCATGAGGATCCTTGTACAGATGATCGATACGGTCAGTATTGAATGACGACGCACGGCGCTTTATGCCGTGAACCGTGTACCCTTTCGCCAGAAGAAATTCAGCAAGGTAGGCGCCATCCTGACCAGTTATACCGGTAATCAAAGCTGTTTTTTTCGAATACGACATATCACCCAAACCCCTTGCTGTACATACCACATATGTTGTTGACAACACTCCCGGAGAGCCCCGGAGCTTCATGCCCGATTTGACATTTCACAGGATTCCCCTAATAGCCACCACACCTAAAGACGCCAGGGACGACACTGTGAAAATATTGATCCTGCTTCTCATGTGTTTGATAACGACCTCGACCCCGTAGAAGAGCACTATAACCTGCAACATGAATTTGACAATATCGAAATCCGCATAACCCGCCTCGGACATGAGCGCCAAGGCAAGCACGATCAATACCACCAGATAGTCCAGTGGCGTAACCTGGAAGAACTCATCCTTGGATGATCTGACCGCTACCGCCACCGCTAGCACAAGAACACCGAAGAACACTCTGTGCACCAGCACATCGCTTTGCAGGAAGGGTGGCGGATAGTGTTCGACCAGATATACCGCAAAGGCAATGGCCACATACAGAATCAATCGCAGGAAGAGAAACCAGGCACGATACCCGAACCACAACCTCGCAAAGAGAAGCAGGAACAGGATGGATGCGCCTACTGCCAGATCCCCCGGCACCTGTGCCGAGGTAGTAGTCGCCATGACGAGAAATACCGACAGCATGACCTGGATAAGCTTGTGATCGATGGATGTCAAAGCACCATCAGGGCGAAGCGCATTGGCCAGACCCGATATAACCCCTTTGGCGCCTGCTCCATGGGCACGCCACCCCCTGCGCTCAGCAACAGATAACGAGGCAAAGATCGACACACAGATAGCGAGATATATACCAAGCAGGATCGAGTCCGCCTCGTACGGCATCAGAACGGCTGACAACACCAGCAATGCCTGTAGCGAATAAATGACTATTACTGATTCATAATGGTGAAATCCCAGCTCCAGCAGGCGGTGATGAATGTGATTCTTGGTTGCCTTGAACCAATTCATGCCGCCTTTCACTCGCTGATAAAAGACCGAAAGAATATCCATTACCGGCAACCCAAGCAGGAGGGCAGGTAATGCCGGGCTGAGCGCCTGGTTGGATATTTGCGTCAGGTAAACCACAAGAAACGCGAGCGTAAAACCAAGAAACTGACTCCCTCCATCCCCCATGAACACCCTGGCTGGATGCGAGTTGAACCTGAGAAATCCAAACACGCCGCCCATAGCCGCCGTCGCTACCAGGACAACCACGTTGTCCGATGCCTGGTTGGCCAGATAGGCAATTGCGCCCAGACTAAGAATGGACTCCCCACCCGCCAGGCCGTCCAGACCGTCGGAGTGGTTGATGGCGTTGATAACACCTACCATGGCGATAACCGTGAATATCCTGCCAAATGTCTCGTCTATGGGATCGAGACCCATGAGCGGCAGATGGGAGACATAGAGATCCCCATGATATACGACCAACAGTACCGCAATGAACTGGCCAACGAATTTTACGTAGTGTCCCAGCTCCTTTATGTCATCCCACACACCGAACACAAGCAACACCAAGGCGCCAAGCAGATATGACTGCACAAGGTCATTCGATGGCAACCACAAGGCCAGCGGCAATACGGCTCCCAGCACGATCCCCACACCGCCGACCCGTGGTATCGGCGTTGCATGGACCTTGCGCGGGTCCGGCTTGTCCATCATTCCCAGCACCGGCGCATAGCGGATCAGCAGGGGGATGATTGCCATGCTGATGGCCATGGCAATGACAAATACCAGAAGAGCGGTGCTCCAGTCGTTACCCAACAGAACTGTACTCCAGATGAATCGCCGTGGAACCGGCGTTAGTTAGGGATATAGGCATCAAGCGCTGGTACAAGCACGTTCAGCAAGGATTTCATCTTGTCCTCAGCCTCATCAATACTTTCATCCGGCTTCAGTAATACCGTCAGGCGCACCAGGGCGCCGTCGGTTCGGTTACGCGTCAACGCATCCCAGAACAAGTACCATTTGACGAGGTACTCGTTGGTTATAATTCGACCACGCTGCTGGAACCAATAGTAGACCAGTTGCACATAATCCCCTTTTCTTATCAAGAGCCTGTTGACCTCCAGCACGTCCTTTCCTGCCCTTATGCCAGGCAACCGGACAACCTTGTGATCCTTGATCAGCCATCCTCCACCTGGAATACACGAACGGGGTGAATGCGCAGACTCCCCGGTTTTCTGCGAGGCGTAGTAGGCTGTGTAGAAACTGATCGGCCAGCGCCCCCCATCGGAATAATTGATGATCGTGTAGTCATCGAGCTTCAAGGCGTCAAGATAGACCCGATCAAGACGATCCACCCGACCCTTCCATGAACCCAGATGTAGCGGGAATTCGGCAAAGTCGGCGCGGGATGGCTCTATTTCGTCACGCTGCCCCAGCGCATTCACGCTGGCCAATGCGACAACCAGTAACGAAATGGAAACAACAAGGGGGGAAGGAACTGTCCGTCTCCTCGGCTCCACATCCTCTGGCGGCTCTTCGGGAAAATCTATTCCAAAGACCTCGCTGAAAGGGCGCTTGTCCTTGCCAAACAACGTCAGCAACCTCATCTCTACAAGGAGGAGCACGATGCAGGCCATGAATACAACCCACCCCTCGAAATCGTGAAGAAACCCTTCCGCCTGCTCCTTGCCCCAGAACTCCACCAGTATACCTATGACCCCGATACGGAAACTGTTCATCAGCACCGTAATCGGGATACTGGACAGGAAGACTACCGCACGTTTCCAGGCCGCGGCCTTGAAAAAATAAACTGATATAAAGGATAGTGTCATCAAGGGGAATAGATACCGCAACCCGCTGCATGCCTCGACCACCTGCAGCTTATAGGTTCCCAGATCGATGACATTGCCTTCGAGATATACACTGATCCCAAGCATCCGTATGACAGCCACGCCCAGCCGGGACGAAATCAGCTGCAGTTCTGCGGACAGGTTCTGAAACAGGAAATTGGGCAGAGGAATCATGAACAACAAAAGGAGCAGCGGCGCCCACAATTCCTTTACCACCCGCCAGCCCGTCAGCGACAAAACCAGTCCGTACAACGTAAAGACAAGTGCATACTGCATTACCACATACAACGTGGCGAGGTGACCCAACAGGAAGAGCATCAGGGATGCAGCCACCAGGGCGACCCCCGCCCATGACCCCTCGAACTTCATCTGGCTCAGCTTGTCTTTCTTCTGCCAGATCAGGAAAAGCACCAGGGGCGGAATGAGGAACCCGTAGCCATATTCCTCGGACACCGTCCAGCGGTGGACCATGCGCTGGATGCCCTCGAAATAGACAAGTACACTGAGAAACAACGCTATCCTCATCAGCGCCCAGAACACTGGGGTTGCCCGCCACAGGGTGGCCGGCCGATCTGGCATGGAACTCATGGACTACTCCGCAAAAATCCCTAATACTGTTTATATGTGCATAAGGTCGCCATGTGCCCCAGCACATCATTGGCGCCGATATGCACACCACGACATGGGCGATACACCATATACCAATGGCCAATTAGGTTAAACTATCGCGCCGTGGCGCCTTCACTTTAGGACAGGCATGCCGCCACTTACAATATAGAAGTTACAACTAATTGTTTTTTATTGTGTTTGCCCTACCGGACAATATCATGCCGACCCCTCCCCGGCTTTCACCACTCCAGCGAATCTTCAAACCAGTGAGAACCCGAACCAGGCCGGGCAATGCACAGGGACATCTGCCAGGGTTTTTGCCGGCGTCACCGCCTTCCCGGGAGAACGATGCAGTTGTCGAGTCAGCGATGCTTGAATGGGCCAAACTGGGCAGATTGCGCCGAAAGCGTGCAGTGGGCGAAGGCATGCTTGTGCTGTTCGATCAGGGCATGCTCAGCATCGCGAGCTTCGTCACCGGGATTTTTGTCGCCCAATCGACCGGCAAGGAAGAATTCGGACTCTACATACTTTGCTGGTCCATTCTGAATGTTCTGCTCGGTTTTAGTGACGCATTGGCAAACAGGCCCTTTGCCATCCACCTCCCGCACATGCAGCAGGACGAGAGAGCAGGATACCAGGGAAGCGCACTCATACATAATATTACCCTGATCTTCATTGCCACAGGCATCATTTATATTGCTTTCGGAAACGACAGGGCTGTCATCGATGCCTTGTCGGTGCCGGGCATGCCATTCTTCTGCTCGTTCCGCTGCTCCTGCTCTGGATGTCCACCATCATGAGCATACCCTTCGCCTTGTGGACATTGGTGGGAACGCTGTTCGCGGATACTCTGCTGGGAACCCTGTATCCGCCGGAGTATGTGGGCAACACATTGGTGGTTTTTCTTCTGCTTCTCAGGAATCTGGTTGAAAGCGCCTCGGCGCCGGTTACCTATGCACTTCAGACAGCTGGTCAGGCAAGGCATACGAGCCTGGCGCTTCTGTTCGGTGTCGCGTTCGCCCTTGTGCTCGCGCCGGTGCTGGTGTACCAGTTCGGTATCGTGGGCGCCGGAGTTGCAATGCTGTTGTCGGCATTGTCGATTTCCGCATTGAAATGGTACTGGATGATGAGAGTCGAAGTGAGTTCAGCGACATGACAGAATGCACGGAGAATCCGAGGGTTTCCTGGCTGGTCACCACCATGGGATACGGGGACCAGCTGCTCTACTGGGAGCCAATACTGGCAACACTGACCGTACGTTTGCCGGGCCTGCTCATAAATCTCACCGCAGACAAGAACATTTCATCGCAGGCCGGCCTGAACACGCGTGAATCCATCCGCCTCAAGCGTGTGGTTCTACCCGCACCCAACAAGGCCTCCTACCAGCGCGTCATTACGTTCATCCATCCTGCCATCGTGTATGAAGTCTGGCGACAGGACCCGGACGTAATCGTCGTCAGCGAGTTTGGCCTTCTTACGCTTTATGGCATGCTTTCCGCCGCCCTGCGCCCCACATGCAAGCTCATGTTGCTGGTGGAGAGCGATCCAGGCCCCATGCCCTGGTGGCGCAGGCAGATCAGGAAGCTGATGGCACGCCGGGCCGACGTCATCATGACCAACAACGACGCAGGCGCAGACTATCTGACCAGGGAACTGGGAGTTCCGGCATCTCGAATACGTAAGGAACTGTACCTGGTGTCCCAGCCTGGTGCCAGCGATCCGGAACAGCAGGAAGGCGCCCCGACGGCAACACCTCCGGCACATCGCTACTTCCAGGGCGATCACGTCAAGTTCCTGTATGTCGGGCAGATCGCCCCGCGCAAGGGCCTGGATACGCTGATTGAAGCAATCGCCGCCGTTCCTCCCCTGCAGCGCGCATCCATGCAACTCGCCATCGTCGGTGAGGGGACAACTGAAGAAAAGGAGAGGCTGGCTCGCCGTGTGGCTGCCTGCTCGCTGCAGGATCAGATTCATTTCATGGGACGGCAGCCCTATTCCAAGCTGGCCGCGTTCTACGAAAACAGCGACGTATTCGTGTTCCCCACGCTGAACGACTACCGTGCACTGGTCGGCTTCGAGGCCATCAGCCACGGACTGCCCGTACTGATGTCAAAACATGATGGAGCCGCCAGCGAAGTGGTCGATGAGCAACGGAATGGCCTGATATTCGATCCACTCGACAGGGAAGACTTCAGCTCCAAACTGGCATGGTTCCTGGAAAACAGGGACAAGCTAAAGCAGATGGCCGAACATTCCAGGCATAAATCCGCGATGTTTACCCCGCAGGCAGCAGCATCCAATCTGGCCAATGCCATTGTCGCCTGTCACACCGGCGGTGACGATGACGGCGCGGCCGTGGAGCCGGGTGGCGGCTCATGAATACCCGCATGCCACCCTTCCCCGGCCGTGACCTTGCCGCAGAAGCGGCGCTCCTGCAGACGTTCACGCAGCATGGCATCGACTATGCCATGCTGCAGAGAGACTGGCGGGACGACAGCCACGGGGATCTCGATATCATCGTGCGTCAGGAACACTGGCCGTTGCTCGTGGAGCGGGTCGCCGGATTCTCGCACGAGAACGGAATACCTGTCGTCAAGGCGTATGAAATCGAAAGAGGTGTCGTCTGCGTGGTCATGCTGACGCAGAAAGAGGCGATTTTCCTCGACACGGTAATTGCCGGCGCCAGCGGAACGATCTACGGGGTCGATCCGGTCCACGCACTTCAGAATGCCGACAGAGCCACCGATATTCCGGTGATCAGCGAAGAAGAGTTTTTGCGATACCGGCAACAAAAGAAAATATTCAAGGCATCCACACGCCGCAAACTGCTGAAAAAAATGGCAAACCTGCCGATCATTCTTCGCAGGCTGATCGAATGCACGACCTTGGCACGGGGCGCGCTGCTGTATGTGCCTTATTTGCTCGATACCGACATTCTGCGCAGTGAGGCCGTATCCGGATTTTCCCACGGTTACCTCACACACACTCTTCGCCACAGGTATCGAAGTTGAGTCACCGTTCACAATGAGCTATCGCGGAAAATTCATCGTTCTGGTGGGCCCGGACGGAACCGGAAAAACCACCGTGGCCCAGGCCATTCGCGAAATGCAGGGTGACCGCTATGCCGGAATACACTGTTTTCATTGGCGCCCCGGCCTGTTGCCTGTTCCCGGCCGACGCACCACTGCGGCCGACACCGGGCAGGCCGGCGCACCTCCCCGCGACTTCAAATACGGCACCATGCTGTCGTTGCTGCGTTTCTTCTATTACCTCACAGATTTCGTCCTGGGCTACTGGCTGGAGATCCGGCCGCGGCTGCGGCGGGGGGAGCTCGTCATCGGCGAACGCTGGTACTAC
>DRLF01000026.1 GCA_011051425.1 Thiolapillus brandeum
AGTAATAAACGTTGACTGGAAACAGAGTATCTACGGAAACTTTCTGTGATTCGGAGTGGCGCAAACTCGCGCCATGGAAGTCAGTCCAGCATTTCCTGCAGGGCGGCAGCGTGCCGCGAGGCATTCCTTTCCAGGCGCAGGCTTTCACTGCGGACGATGCAGGCGAGGTCGTCCAGCGCATCTTCGAAGCGGTCGTTCACCACCAGGTAATCGTATTCCGCGTAGTGGGACAGCTCCTTCTTTGCATCGCGCATACGCCGTTCGATGATGGCGTCGTCATCCTGCCCCCGGCCACTCAGTCGCTCGCGCAGCGCCGCGATGGAAGGCGGGATGATGAAGATGGAGATCGCATCCGGAAAGGCCTTGCGCACCTGCCTGGCGCCCTGCCAGTCGATCTCCAGCACCACGTCCAGACCCTGTTCCAGCTGGGACTGCACGCCCGCCTGGCTGGTGCCGTAATAGTTGTCGAACACCTGTGCCTGCTCCAGGAAGGCGCCCTCACCGGCCAGGCGCATGAACTCGCCCACGCTCACGAAATGGTAGTGCACCCCGTCCTCTTCTCCCGGCCTGGGCGCCCGGGTGGTGTGGGACACGGAAATCGCCAGCCCGGGATTTGCCTTCAGCAGCTCCTTGAGCAGGCTGGTTTTGCCTGCGCCCGAGGGGGCCGACACGATAAAGAGATTGCCGTTATTCAATGTTCTGTACCTGTTCTCGCATTTGTTCGATAAGTACCTTCATTTCCACAGAAATGGCCGTGGTCTCGCTGTCGGCAGACTTTGAACCCAGGGTATTGGCCTCACGGTTCAGCTCCTGCATGAGGAAATCCAGCCGCCTGCCGACAGGTTCGTCCCGCTTCAGCACATCACGCACTTCCTGCAGGTGAGTGGACAGGCGGTCCATTTCCTCGTCCACGTCCAGGCGCTGGGCGAGCAGGGCCATCTCCTGCTCCAGACGCTGCTCATCCAGGTTCTCCGCCACTTCGGCCAGGCGGTTGCGCAGACGCTCGCGCACCGCCTCGATGACCACGGGCATACGCTGGCGGGCCTTGTCCACCTGCGCCTGCAGCAGTTCACAACGGCTTTCGATAAGGGCGGCGAGACGCGCTCCTTCCCGCTCGCGGGTGGCGACCAGGTCATCCAGCACTGTTTCCAGCAGGGCCATGGCCTGTGCCTGCACCGGCGTAAGGTCCGCGGCCGTGGCCACGGTCACGCCCGGCCACGCCAGTACGGCCATGATATCCGGCTCCCTGAGCAGGGATTCCCGGTTGCGGATGGCTTCCATGGCGCCGAGCAGCTGATCCAGCACAGGTTCATTCAGTGAGATAGCGGCAATATTGGCGCCATCGGCCCTGTAGCGCAGGCCACATTCCACTTTGCCGCGGCCCAGACGTCGGGCGACGGCTTCACGCACCGCTGCATCGAGCTGCCGGAAGTCTTCCGGCAGGCGGGGCTGTATCTCGAGATAGCGGTGATTTACCGAGCGCAGCTCCCACACCAGCTCGATCCCATCCTCTGTCCGGCCACCTCTTGCGAAGGACGTCATACTTCGTATCATCTGTTCCCTGCTCCACCAAATTACTGCACAAATTTCATACTCTTTATGATACTTTGGTTTATCTTGGGATGCCCTTTTTTAATACAGACACTTCATGTCATCGGAAAAACGCGAGCCGCTGCCTTCGGGCACCCGGCTGGACTACTACAAGGTACACAAGCTCATCGGCAGCGGTGGGTTCAGCCTCATATACCTTGGTGAAGAGGAAGATTCCCATGACGAGGTGGCAATCAAGGAGTACATGCCCAAGCGTTTCGGCAACCGTAACGAGAAAGGCGAGATCATATTTGCCAATGAAGAGGCCAAGGACAAGTTCTACCGTGGCCTGAGGCTGTTCTTTCTCGAAGCCAAGGCTCTGGCCATGTTGCGCCACCCCAATATCGTCAATGTGCGCAACTGTTTTCTGGACAACGAAACCGCCTACCTGGTCATGGACTACCAGCCGGGCAAGAATCTCGGCCGTTATATCAAGCGCCGCAAGGGGGGGCTCAGTACTCGCTTTCTCATGACCGTTTTCCCGCCCCTGCTGGACGCCCTGGAACTGATTCACAACGCACAGCACCTGCACCTGGATATCAAGCCCGGCAATATCCATATCCGGCCGGGAGGAAGGCCGTTGCTGCTGGATTTTGGCGCGGTTTATCATCTGAGCACCGAAGGCAAGAAAAAGGCGCAGGTCATTACCCCCGGCTTCTCGCCCATCGAACAGTACCGCGGCATCAGCAAAGTCGGTCCCTGGACAGATATCTATGCCATCGGTGCGAGCATGCGCACCTGTATCGAAGGAAAGCCGCCACCGACAGCCATCGAGCGTCATGCCAAAGACACCATGGTGCCCGCGGTGGAAGCCTTTGGAAAACGTTATCCGCGTCACATTTTGCAGGCCATCGACCATGCCATGGAAATCGACCCTCAAAAACGGATACAATCTGCCGCTCTATTGCTAAAGCAACTCAATAAAGATCCGGCGAAATCCGGCGCTCGCAAGGCAGGCTGATGGAAACCGCACGCATATCACTGCAGGGTGACCGCTCCAACAATCAGGACCGCTGTGCCATCTTTAATTATGGGCAGAGCTGCCTGATGGTGCTTGCCGACGGACTGGGCGGTCATCCCAGAGGCGAGGTCGCTGCCCAGATCATGCTCAACGTGTGTGAACAGCTTTTCACCAAGACCCCCAAACCCATCAGCAGCCCCCAGTTCTTCTTTCATCATTGCGTTGCTCACGCCCACAAGCTGATCAATCAGTATGGGCAATCCCAGGATCCGGTGATCGCTCCACGCACCACCGTGGTGATGGCGCTGATCCAGGACGGCAACTGCTACTGGAGCTACGCCGGTGACAGCCGCTTCTACCTGTTGCGGGACAACGAAATCATTCTGCAATCCACGGATCACAGCGTACCCCAGCACAATGCCCGGGGAGAGGAAAATCCTGCCAACCGCGCCCTGACACGCTGTGTCGGTGGCCAGCGCAGCGCACCCATGCCTTCCACGGAACCACCATTTCCGCTTCAGCCTGAAGATGTGCTGCTGCTTTGCTCGGATGGCCTGTGGAGTCAGCTGCCCCAGCAACAGCTGGTGGAAACCCTGTGCAACGTCTTTCCCCTGAAAAAGGCCCTGCACATGCTCAGTTCCTCAGCCGAGAAGAACGGCCAGTCCCGCAGTGACAACATCAGCGCCCTGAGCATTCGCGTGGATGACAGGAACTGCGGTATGCATGCCGTATCCTATGCGGGAGACAGTGAGAATGAATTACTGTCCGCTATCGATCATCTCAATACGCTGATTACCGAAAATATTGCCGAGGGCTGAGATTTCAACAGCCTCCTTTTTCAGAAAGGCACCGTACGGCTCCCGAATCCATATCCGGCCCCGGACCTTGCCGGAAATTCCTTGGCGCCAAAGGAGACGAGACGGTAACATCACCCGCAATCCCGTATTCACAGAGGAAAGATCCATGAGACCCAGCGGCCGCGCCGACGATGAAATGCGCCCAGTCAGTTTTATCACCCGCTTCACCAAACACGCAGAAGGTTCCGTTCTGGTCAGCTTTGGCGATACCCGCGTCATCTGCACAGCTACCGTGGAGGAACGTACACCCCGCTGGATGGACAAAGATCAGGGCGGCTGGGTCACCGCCGAATATGGCATGCTGCCACGTTCCACCAACAGCCGCATGGGACGCGAAGCCGCCCGGGGAAAACAGGGTGGACGCACCATGGAGATACAGCGTCTTATCGGGCGCTCCCTGCGTGCTGCCATGGATCTGAAAAAGCTCGGTGAGCATACAATCACGCTTGACTGCGACGTGATACAGGCAGATGGCGGCACACGTACAGCATCCATATCCGGCGGATTCGTCGCCCTGGCGCTGGCGGTGGATCAGCTGTTGAAAAAAGGACGATTGCAGGAAAACCCCATCATCCACCATGTGGCTTCCGTTTCCACAGGCATCTATGCAGGCACGCCGGTGCTGGATCTGGACTATGCCGAGGATTCCAATGCAGAAACCGACATGAACGTGGTAATGAATGAAAACGGCGGTTTCATCGAGGTACAGGGTACCGCGGAAGGCGCAGTGTTCAGTGGCGAAGAGATGAACCGGATGCTCGCCCTGGCGGACAAGGGCATCAAGGAAATCATTGCCGAACAGCAGAAGGCGCTGGAAGTCCCGTCAAGCTGACAGGCTGCTCTCAGATCAAATCCGTTGGGGGCACGAAAACCCCGGTTTTTTCGGCACCCCGCAGGCGACACAAGAATAGGCGGTCAAAAGGACACCGAAGCAGGTATTCCCTTCCAGCGCACATCGCGCTGCAGGGAATGCAGCAACGGAGTGACGTCGTCACCGGCATGGCTGACCACAGCCATGCTTCCCCATTCCGTTGGAACCAGGCTGCCTGACAGCGAAACGGCAGCCACATTCTGTGCGCTGGGCACATGTTCGCCAGGCATCAGCAGAACCGTCACCGGCCCGTGAATACCCTGCACCACCAGATGCATGCCCCGGCCTTTGCGTATCCAGCAGGGAGCCGCCGCCGTGATGTCCCCCGGAATGGCCACCAGGCTGAATTCCATGGGTGTGAGCACTTTCATCAGCTCCATTTCACCGAGGGGCCGCTGCTGGCCCAGCATTTCCGGTTCTTTCTGGATGTGGCGCACCACCAGCTGGGGCAGATTTTCGGCAGAAAACAGCTGATGGGCGAGGTTGAATCCGGCTATGGACACACCGATCAGCAGCAGCACCGATGCGGCCCTGACCCAGGTCTGGCGCCACCAGCCGGTCGGTCGCTTGATCACCGTACCCGCTTCCAGTTCCTTTTCCGGCTGCACGGAGACGGCCGCACGCAGGATAGCTTCGAATTCCTGGGCCTGCCGCCATTCACGGGCACAGGGAATGCAATGATCGCGGTGTTCGAGGAAATCACGCTCCCCGCGGGAAGGATCTTCCATCAACAGGTTCTGGAATTGCTCACAATTCATGGTGGTATGTTCCGGCTGCAGTTACTAGTATCAAGACCCTGACTCACTATTATCAAGACCCTGATGGTGAACGGTTTGTTTCGCTCCGGCCAAATAAAGCCAATACAAAGAAATAAAACCCCACTTTGTCAGGTCATTGTATCCGAACCGGAGAATTGTGCCGGTTCGCTATATTGAAATTGTTCCAACAAACCTGGTTCCTTTCGGATCAGGACAAATACACTAGAAGGAGATCCTCCATGAAAAAATCCATTATTCTCGGTGCCATCACCGTTGCCATGCTGTCTCTGGGCATCAGCGGAAGCGCCTTCGCAGGCAAGCCAGGCTTTGAAAAATGTATGGGCATTGCCAAGGCCGGCAAAAACGATTGTGGCACCTCCGGCCATGCCTGTGCCGGTCAGTCCACAAAAGACGGTGGCCCCGATGAGTGGGTCTATGTACCTGAAGGCACCTGCGAAAAAATCGTGGGTGGCAAGGTCAAAAAATAAGATCGACAACTGACAAACAGCCTGCAGCTGAGTGTTTATTGGCTGCAGGTCTGTGTGACGCTCTCCCGGGAGCAGACAGAAGGAGTGAACATGAGCCTGCTACAAACACTTGTCAAACCCTACAGCGCCATTGTGCGGCTACTCGATTTTCTGTCCCCGGTCTTCGACCTGGCAGTACGCCTGTGGGTCGCATGGGCATTCTTGAAGTCCGGCATGGTAAAGATTCAGAGCTGGGATACGACGCTGATGCTGTTCGAGTACGAATACAATGTCCCCCTGCTCTCCCCTCAGGTGGCAGCCTGGGCTGGCACCGCCGCCGAGCTTTCCCTTCCCATCCTGGTCGCACTGGGTATCGCCAGCCGGCTCTCTGCGCTGGCCCTGTTTGCTTTCAACGCCGTAGCCGTCTTTGCCTATGCCAGCTTCCTGTTCAGCACGGAAGGCAGCGCCGGTCTGCAGCAACACATACTTTGGGGAACCATGCTGCTGATCACCGTGTTCCACGGTCCTGGCAAGCTATCTGTCGATCACCTGTTATGCAAAAAGTGCTGACCACAGGAACCGTAGGTCGGGCTTCAGCCCGACAATGCCTCCCAATCCAGCGCCTGTGTCGGGCTGAAGCCCGACCTACATCACCTTGGTTTTACAACACACTACTTGTAATTTGACTCCGACCCCTTGCCCTCATTTTGCTGCTCTCGCCTTTTCCACATAGCGCTTCATCTGCTGGCCATCGATGGCGCCCGGTATCAGCTGATCACCAATGACAAATGCGGGTGTACCGTTGATGCCCAGGCGCTGGGCCCAGACGCTGGCGCGCTCCAGTTCCTGCTGTACGGCGGGTGATTCCATGTCCTTCTTGAGCTGATCCATATCCAGCCCGACCTTTTCCGCAGCCGAGAGCACACCCTCTCTGGACAGTCGACTGCTCTTGCTCATCATCTGGGCATGAAACAGATCATACTTTCCCTGTTTCTGGGCAGCCAGCGCTGCTTTCGCCGCATATTCGGAATTGGGACCCAGCACCGGCAGTTCTTTCATTACCACCCGGATATTGCCGTCGTCTGCAATCAGCTTCTTCACGCTGGGAAATACTTTCTTGCAGTAGGGGCAGTTGTAGTCGAAAAACTCCACGATGGTCACATCACCCTTGGGGTTTCCCCAGACAGGCGACTTGGTGTCTTTTGTTTCAGCCATCAGTTCAGCAATGGCCTCTTTGGTCATGGCTGCTTCTGCCGCATCCTGTTTTTTCCGCCAGGCCTGGATGGCGTCGATCACCACTTCCGGATTTTCCTTCAGATAACTGCCGATGAGCTTCTGCACTTCGGCTTTCTGGGCAGGCGTAAGCGCTTCTGCGGTAAACCCGCTGGAGGAGGCAAACAGGGCCGCAGACAGCCCCAGAGCAGTAATCAGTCTTTTCTTATTCATCAATGATTCTCTCAGTCAGGATTTTTCCTGGTTGGGCTTCCCCAGACGCTGAAGCAAATGATCAGCGACCCGGAAAGCGTTGGCATAAATCGTCCATGTGTAGGGCACACTACCACCGGTGGGCATGAAACTTCCATCGGTGACATACAGGTTGTCTATTTCATGGACGCGGCAATTGGCATCCAGCACAGATTTGTTTGGATCTGTACCGAAGCGACAAGTTCCCGCTAGCAGGTTCGTGGGCGGCGCTCCCGAAGCAAAGGAAATCACATCTTCCGCACCGATGGCCTTGAGCATTTCAGCACCCTTGGCCGCCAGATACCAGCCCACTTTGAGGTTCTGTACATGAAAACCGGCGCGG
>DRLF01000027.1 GCA_011051425.1 Thiolapillus brandeum
AGCTCCCGCTCCAGTTCCTCGATGGGCTTTCCGGGCACATAGGGCTGCAGGGCATCGATGCCCGGCGCGGTGAATACAGAGAAATCGGTCATGTTCCGAAGGGTACACAGAAATCAGGCCGCTTATTCTACCGCGAAACAGCATCCGCCGCGTGCCGGAAATCCCGGAGAAAACCGCCTGGCCCACGGACTCCCCGCCCTGGTTCAAGGAACTGCCGCCGGCAACTTGTACGGGCAACGCCGGATGAGATAGGATTTGCACACCCTGTTGGTCAAACCTGTAAGCATCCACGCCATGAAGAAGAAGATCGTTTCAGCCCTTACCCTGATTCTCTCCCTTTCCCTCCTGGGCATCACCGGCTGCAGCACTGTGGAAGGCCTGGGAAAGGATATTCAGAAAGGCGGTGAAGCCATAGAAAAAACCGCGAAGAAATACTGACAGGCCGACGGCCGAACCTTCCTCCCCCTCGCTTTACGGCGCACCGCCAACAAGGCTCCCCTTTTCCTGCCCGCGGTGTCCGCCATGAATCCTCATATCCGCTGGAACCCGTATCTACTGGCGCCTCCATGCAGCGCTGGCAAAGTTTATTTATCCAAGCTAAGGAAAGGGAAACCCCGGCAGCGAACACGCAAGAACTTCCTTGACCCGACATATTTCACCCGATCACTTGAGAAATATTATAAGTTACTGTATTTCATGGAATAACCTTGATAATCAGCAAAATGCGTGCGGTCGGGGTCGGAGTCATATTGGGAGGATGTTCGGAAGATCCGACGACATGGAACAGCTTGATCCCGTTCCTTGTAACCGTTAGGTGGAATTTGACTCCGCCCCCTTTGCAATGGCTTGGGCTATTGATTCAATCGCAAATCCACACCTGAACACCGATCCCGGAACGATCATCACGTTCCCGGGTGAAATATTCGGGTTAAGTTCTCCCCGGTCTCGCCGATGCATCCCGTAACCAGAAAAGCAGCCGCATCAGCGGCAATACGGTAACGGGTTTTCCTTTATGTCCATGGATCTATCAGAATTTCTCGACGTCTTTCTCGAAGAATGCTTCGAGGGACTGGAGGTCATGGAATCAGGGTTGCTGAATCTGGACGCTGGCACGGACCTGGAAGAAATCAATACCATTTTCCGCGCCGCCCATTCCATCAAGGGTGGCAGCGCCGCCTTTGGTTTCGAGCATATCTCCGGGTTTACCCATGTCATGGAAACCCTGCTCGACGAGTTGCGCAACGGTTCCCGCCAGGTAGACAAGGAAACCGTGGATCTGCTCCTTGCCTCGGTGGATCTGCTCAAGGAAATGGTGGAGGGGCTGGCTGACGACCAGGCACCGAAGGAGCAGCGCGTGGCGGAACTCCAAACCGCGCTGGAGAATGCCCTGAAAACGGACTCCCCTGTTACCGGGGACGGGACTGCGGGTGACCAATCTTCCCTCCCTGAGGAAACTCCGGAAGTCTCAACCTGGCAAATCCGGTTTGCTCCAGGCCCGGACTTGTACCGCGAAGGCGACGATCCCCTGCGCATCTTCCAGGCCCTGGCGGAACTGGGTGAACTGAGCGTTACCACGGATTCCGGACAACTGCCCTCCCTGGATGAAATGGACCCCACAACCTGTTACCTGCAATGGGAAGCCACCCTGAAGGGCAAAATCAGCGAAGAACAAATTCACGAAGCTTTCAGCTGGGTGGAAACCAGCAGCCATCTGGAGATCCACCCCCTGGACTCCGCACCGGCGCCAACCCCAACCGCCACCGTTGCACCCCCTGATCCCGCACCATCCCCCACTGGAGAAAAAAAGCCGGTGGCAGCTGTCAGGGAAACCAAAACCAGCCGGGAAAGCAGCTCCATACGGGTGTCCATAGAGAAAGTGGATCTGCTTATCAATCTGGTGGGAGAACTGGTAATCACCCAGTCCATGCTCAACCAGGTGGGCGCCAGTCTCGTACAACAGGGAGGGCCGGCATCGGAAGCGCTTCTTACCGGCCTGGCCCAGCTGGAACGAAATACCCGCGAACTCCAGGAAAACATGCTGCAGATACGCATGCTGCCCATCAGCGTCGCCTTCAACCGCTTCCCCAGACTGGTGCGGGATCTGTGCAACAAGATGGGGAAGAAAGTGGATCTGGTTCTGACCGGTGAACAGACCGAAGTGGACAAAACGGTGCTGGAGAAGATCGGCGATCCTCTAGTGCACTTGGTGCGCAATTCCCTGGATCACGGGCTGGAAACGCCCGAGGCGAGAAAAGCCGCCGGCAAACCCGAGCAGGGACGCCTGGAACTCAGCGCCCAGCATGAGAGCGGCAATATCGTCATCCGCATCTCCGACGACGGCGCCGGCTTGAACCGGAAAAAGATTCTCGAAAAAGCCCTGGAGAATGGCCTTGTCAGCGACAAGGAAGAACTGTCCGGCGAACGCATCGACAACCTGATCTTCCAGCCGGGCTTTTCCACCGCGGACAAGGTCAGCGACCTGTCAGGCCGCGGCGTGGGGATGGACGTGGTCAAGCGCAACATCAACGACCTGGGCGGTACCGTCAGCATCCATTCCCAGGAGGGCCAGGGCAGCACCGTGGTGATCCGGCTGCCCCTGACGCTGGCCATTCTCGATGGCCAGCTGGCCGCCGTTGGCGAGGACACCTACATCCTGCCTCTGATCTCCATCGTCGAGTCCCTGCAGATCCGGCAGGAAAATCTGCAACGCCTGGCCGGTGCCACCGAGCTGTACCGGTTCCGTGACGAATACATCCCCATCATCCGCCTCAACGAGCTGTTGGGAAATGCCGGAGGAACAGATGACCTGGAACAGGGGCTGCTGGTAGTGGTGGAAGCCGAAGGGCAGCATGTGGGCCTGTTCGTGGACAGGCTGCTGGGCCAGCAGCAGGTGGTCATCAAGAGCCTGGAAACCAATTTCCAGCAACTCGATGGCGTCTCCGGGGCCACGATCCTGGGCGATGGCAGAGTCGCCCTGATCCTGGACATACCCGGACTCATTCATCTTTTTCACATGAAAAGCAATCCGCCGGCAGCACTGGCTGCCGCTTCCTAGCCGAGGACAGAGCTTCCATGAACAGCGACACAGTACAGAAAACCGACGCGGACATGCAGCCCGAACAGGGAACGGATCAGTACCTCACCTTCTGCCTGGCAGGAGAGGAATACGGCGTCAATATCCTCAAGGTGCAGGAAATTCGCGGCTGGAGCGAAGTAACGCCCATGCCCAACACCCCGGACTGCGTTCTGGGAGTCATCAACCTGCGAGGCACCGTCGTTCCCATCATCGAGCTGCGCAGCCATTTTGGG
>DRLF01000028.1 GCA_011051425.1 Thiolapillus brandeum
GAATTCCACATAGTCGGCCCAGGGTGATCCGACAGAAGAAGGCGTGGCTGTCCAGTAGCGCTGAGCCATGGCAAAAGGAAAATAGCCGCTGTCCACCGTACTGTGATAGCGAACCAGATCCACGATACCAGCAAGTTCTGCTACGGTGGGCAGGCGCCAGTCGCTTGCGCCGCAGAAGCCTTGAGCATTGATGGCTTCCCTGTATGACCGGGTATCGCATGCGCTCCCGCTACAGGCACCACCATCCGGAGCACCGGCACTGCCGCCGTTGCTGCTGTCATCTGGGTTGTACCAGGAATAGGTATTGTCCTTGTTCCTCAGACTGTTGAAGACATCGTCCTTGACCTCCCACATCAGACCGGAAATATTGTCACGGACGCAGGACCAGCTGCTGGCTGTGGCAGGCAAATCGCTACCCTGACTGTCCAGCTTGGTATAACTGAAACCGGCATGACCATCGCTGCCGTCATTCCACTGGTAATCCCGGCCATAGCGGGCATCCTGCCCCGGATAATTGGCTGGAGGCATTGTCAGGCTGTTGCTGACATCATCGCCGTAATCGACGATCCCCGTATCATTCAGCTCCCCGGTGTGAGTGACGATGCGAAGCCGGCTTCCTGAGGCAACGCTGAAGTTGTCATTGATACTGACCTGGGGAGATACCATGTTGAAAACAGCGTTTGCAGGAAAGGTGACTGCCGGCCCCAGCTTGATGCTGCCGGTGGCCAGGCAATTGACCACGTCACCAGAACTGTAAAAACCCGATGGCAGATTGCTGAGGTTCACGTCTGTATCTGTACCCATCATGTTGCCGGGGCAATCAGTCCCGGCAGAAACTGTCGTGACAAAAACCATGCTGCAGGCGGCAACAAGACGGCCCCGCCAACGAGCTCTTCTGTCGCGGCAAGCCAATACGTGGGCATCTTGAACGCCGGTGTTTTTGTCACTCCGGCGCAGGCCGGGGTCCATATCTATCACGGTGTTACGGTTTCCAGCCTGGGTCGGGATGGCATTCTTGTAGGCGCCTATGTTCATGTATTGCTCAGATTCGGTCACACTGGCTGTTGCTCTGAATATATCCTACTACCATTCCCCTCTTCTGTTCCACGAATCAGCCTGCAATTTTGTCAGCTTTTGAGCAACGCTCTGTGACGGTCACGGAATTTTTTCAGTTTCGGTGATATGACAGCCTGGCAATAACCCTGCCCCGGGTTCTGCCGGTAGTAATTCTGGTGATAGTCCTCCGCCGGATAGAACGCTGGCAGGGGAAGCACTTCTGTCACCAATGGATCCGGCCAGATATTTTCCTGTTCCATCTGCGCAATCAGGTCCTCCGCAATGTTTCGCTGCGCTTCATTGTGATAGAAGATCACCGAGCGGTACTGACTGCCGACATCAGCCCCCTGGCGGTTCAGCGTTGTAGGATCATGCAACGTGAAAAATATTGCCAGCAACGTCCGCACATCGACAACGTCATTGTCGAAAGTGATCTGCACCACTTCGGCATGTCCCGTACTGCCCGTACAGACTTCCCGGTATCCCGGGTTCTCAGTCTTTCCGCCGGCATAGCCCGAAATCGCAGAAATCACCCCTTTCAGGTCCTGGTATGCCGCTTCGATACACCAGAAGCAGCCGCCGCCTACTGTAATGCTTTCAATCGCCATATGCTGGCCTCCACTATCATTGTCCGGTGAACGCTATCCTGACAGTTTACAGAAAGGCGAGGACCGCAGCCGGGGATCATGCACCCCCCACCGCTCTGCTGCAGCAGCAGGAAAATCAGCCGGACTGAAACATTAAGCCTGTATTAAGAAAAACGATCTTTGATTGCGGCATTCGGCGCAAAGCTGCAAGAATGGCCGACGCCCTTTCCGGTTTCCAACCGTAACAGATCCGATAAAGCTGTCTTACATTCAGGTGGATTCATGAACCTTCGCGCAAGCCATATATACCTGCTTTCCCTGCTGGCCCTGCTCACGGGTGCAGACTCAGCCCTGGCCGTACCCGCCGCACCCGGCACACATGTGCTCAAACAGGCCGACGGCAGCACGATCAAGGCCCGCCAATGGGGAGACGAATGGCAGCATGGCTGGGAAACGGTCAGTGGCTATTCCATCCTTTTCGACGCGCAGCAGGCAACCTGGGTCTACGCCGACAGGAATGCATTTGGACAGCTGATACCTTCCGCGACTGCCGTAAGGGCAGAAGAAACATCGGATGCTGCACTCAAGGGCAAGCTGTTCACACCCCAGTATCCGTCAGGCCGGGAGATCACCAGACACCTGCGGCCCACGGGCGAGGCAAAGGCCAGCGCACGACAAAAAGCCGCTCTCTCGGCCGGCGGCGCCCGGGACACCCGGCAGAAGACCGTGCCCCCTTCAGGAACAGGCAGGCTGCCGGTGCTGATGATCAACTTCAACGATACCAGCAGCACCTATTCCGCCGCCGATTTCGACACCCTGCTGTTTAGCGGCACGAGCGGTTTCACGCTCAAGAACTATTACGAGGAAATCTCCTACAGCAAATTCACCCTCAACGGCACGGTGAGCAACTGGTCCACAGCTGCGCACACGCATGATTATTATGGGCAGAACGACGGCAACGGCGAAGACATGTACCCCGCCGCGCTGGTGGAAGAAGCCGTGATGGCCGCCGACCCGGGCACAGATTTCGCGCAATATGATACAGACGGCGACTGCTATGCGGATGTGGTTGCCGTCATACACCAGGGTTCTGGAGAAGAGGCCGGCGGGCCGGCAAGCGATATCTGGTCCAGCCGCTGGAACCTGAACCAGGCTGCCCGGTTTGGCGCCGGCAGCTCAGGTGAGTACACAACCAACGATCCCTGCCCCGGCGGTGGCTTCATCAAGGTCAATGACTATATCCTGCAGGCGGAGACACTGAACGGCGGGCAACAGACCATCGGCGTGTTCGCACACGAATACGGACACAGCCTTGGGCTGCCCGACCTCTACGATACTGACAATACTTCCAGCGGGCTGGGACGCTGGGCGCTCATGGCGGGCGGCTCCTGGAACCAGCAGAACAGA